>JBJEND010000112.1:0-12829 GCA_051880015.1 Butyrivibrio sp.
GTACTTGGTTACATCAATAGGTTCTGAAAGGAAACATGATGAAACGTCTGCTACCAGCGTATGTCCCTTTGTATCAGGCAGTGTCTTATACTTGGTTCCGTAGATTGTGTTATTCTCACATATATACACGTAATCCAAATCATCCGGAATATCCAGATCTGAACAGTCAGGTATGTATGAGAAGTTCTTATCTGCTGAAGAAGCCAGTTCGATTGCTTCTCCGTAAATCTTAGCTTCCTGATATGCCTTCTTTGCCCACTGACCTGTTACAATGTAGCCTGCTTTCTTATTCTTCATAAGATTCATAGGGATTGCCGCAAACTGCTGTGATGCGCCTCCCTGAAGGAAAAGTATCCTGTAATTGGCAGGTACTCCCATAATCAATCTTAAGTCAGACTCAGCCTCCTTAATGATTTTCTCAAATACTTTGGATCTGTGGCTCATCTCCATAACGGACATTCCGCAGCCCTTGTAATCCAGCATCTCTTCTGCTGCTTCCTTTAAAACTGCTTCCGGTAATACTGCCGGTCCCGCTGAAAAATTATAAACTCTTCCCACTTTTGTGTGCCTCCTGTAAAAATTAGTTTTTGACTATATAGAATTTATTTTACGTCAAAAACACGATACAGTCAATAAAACTTATTACATAACAGCATTTTTTCTTATCTGGTATGCTTATTTTTATAAAAACTGGTACTTTTTTGTATTCCGTTTTAGTGGTATTATCCCAATAAAATAATAAATTGGAGATATTAATCATGAAGAAAAAAAATCATATTCTGTACATCTGCCTTGCTGCAGCATTTACTGCAATCGTTTGCCTGATAACATTATTCATACAGATTCCCATACCTTTGGGCTATTTTAATATAGGCAACTGTATAATACTTACATTCTGCTGTCTTCTTCCCTGTCCCTATGGTATAATTGTAGGAAGCGCAGGATCTGCACTGGCGGATTTACTGTCATTTCCCGTATGGGCTGTACCGACACTTATCATTAAAGCGGCTATGCCTCTGCTGTTCTACGGTATGAAAAAGCTTCCTCTTAAGAGCCGGTATGCCGCCATATTGATTGCAGGGATTGTAAGTATGCTTATTCCATTTGCAGGATATACTTTTACCGGTGCAATTCTGTACGGAAGTCTGGCTGCAGGATTATCCCAGGTTCCTGGACTTGCCCTTGAATATGCCGCCAATATTGTACTTTTTGCATTACTTTCCTTCGCTGTAGAGAAAACAAAATTATCCAGACTGATTAATAAGGAATAAATATGAATTTATATGACCATAACCGACAAAATAAAATAGCCGTTATTAATGATATGTCCGGTTTCGGAAGATGTTCCATTGCTGTGGCACTGCCGGTGATTTCCCATATGAAAATACAGTGTTGTCCAATTCCCACATCAATTTTTTCCAATCATACCGGATTTAAGGAATTCTTCTTTGAAGATTACACCCCTAAAATGGAAAAATATATATCCAACTGGAAGAAACTGGATTTAAGTTTCAAAGGTATACTTACCGGATTCCTAGGTTCCGTGGAACAGATAGATATTGTCAAAAGGTTTATAGAGGATTTCGGCAATGATGATACCGCCGTCATTATCGACCCTGTTATGGGTGAAAACGGCAAACCCTACCCCACCTATACCGAAGAAATGTGTCAGGCCATGAAACAGCTTGTAAAATACGCCGATGTACTTACCCCGAACCTTACGGAAGCCTGTATTCTGACAGATACACCCTATACTCCGGAAACTTTTACCACCCATGACTATCGGGATATTATACTTAAGCTTTCCGAAAACGGTGCATCCAAAATTGTCATAACCGGAATAAGCATGGGAGAATATATTGGCAATGTTGTATATGAACAGGGCAGGACACCCCATATAATAAAGCAGAAAAGAGTGGGACACGAACGTTCCGGAACCGGTGATATTTTTTCTGCAATTATTGCTTCTGATGCAGTACACAGTGTGGAATTTGACAAATCTGTCCGCAAAGCCTCCCATTTTGTGAGTGAATGCATCCGTGTCACAGAAGAATTTGACATTCCACCTACAGACGGTGTATGCTTTGAAGAAATATTATACAAATTAAAATAGAAGAATGGAGATATTATGACAATTCTATATGAAGTACACGATAATTTATATGTAAATCTCACCAATAAATGTCCCTGTGCCTGTACCTTCTGTCTTCGTCAGACCAGGGACCATATGGAAAATTCAGGAGTACTCTGGCTGGAACATGAGCCTTCCATTGATGAAGTCAAAGCAGCTTTCAGTAATTTTGATATGAGCAGATACAGCGAATTGGTTTTCTGCGGTTTTGGGGAACCTACAGAACGTATTGATGTTCTTTTGGAGACAGCCCGATTTGTGAAAGAGAATTACCATATGCCTATCCGTATTAATACCAACGGCCTTGGCAATCTTATCCACGGCAGGGATATTACACCTGAATTCAAAGATCTGATTGATACCGTTTCCATCAGTCTCAATACACCTAACAAGGAGCGTTACTATGAGCTTACAAGAAGCAGATTCGGCGTGGATTCCTTTGACGCTCTGTTGGATTTTGCCAAAGCGGCATCAGCATATGTACCCAATGTGGTATTAACCACCGTTGCCACTACCATTACCCCCGAAGAGGAACAGGAATGTCAGAGAATATGTGACGAATTGGGAGTCCGGTACAGAATAAGGCCCTACGAAGAATAGAAAATCGGAACACCTTTCTATTGGAAAAGTGTTCCGAATTTTTATTGAATATTAATTTCTACCACACCATTACTCATCTGTGCACTTATAGTACTGAATCCCGTATTCAGAGAATTAACATGTTGATATACTTTATTAAACACTTCCTGTCCATCCAGGGATGAATTCTCCATAATCACTGCATATTTGCCTAATTTGACATTGGAGGTGAATTTTTTGGGGATATCATCATATGATGATATTCTGTATACAGCCACAAAACCTGACAGCTTATACATCTGTTCATTGTATGCCGTGGAAGTTCCCACCGGTACAGGCTCCGTTACTATAGCTGTCGTACTTGTATGAGTTTCAGAAATAAAACTGTAAGTACACAATAAATATCTGTATGTTAAATTGTACCCATCAGCATAGTTACTGGTTCCATTCACTATAGGATCATCCCATGTTACATCTACAAAATACCACTCATTATTAATCTTTACAGCATTCCAAGCATGACCAATCGGTCCGCTTCCGTCATCACATTCACCTGTTATAAATACACAGGGAATTCCCAACTCCCGCATAAATATGTAAAAGCTTACCGCATATCCCTGACATACACCTATCTTATTATTCAGAAGATTATATAAATGGTTGAAAGAATCCGAACGGTCATAATATCCATATGTATATGTAGTATTTTTAACCAGCCAGTCATGAACAGCCTTTATCTTCTGTAAATCGTTCATATCCGCTGTAATTATGGTGTCTATAATGCCCCGCACCGTCCATATATCTTCTTCGGTAACATTGCTGTAGCTTCTCTGTATCTCAGGATACAGATTGGTAACTGCGCCCCATGCTGTTGTCTGTTGTGCTGTCGTCGTCTGCTGTGCTGCTGTTGTCTGCTGCGCTGCTGTTGTCTGCTGTGCCGTTGGCTTAACCGTAGTCTGTGGCTGTGTTGCTGCCTCTGTTACTTTAGGCTTGGTAGTGGCACTTTCGGTAGTCTTATCTTTATCCGGAGTAACAACGGGCTTTGTACCCTGTGTTACCTTCTCATCGCTGCCTGTGGTTGCATCATTAACGGAATTTCCATCAGTTCCCTCATTACTGTGGTTTTCAGCTGTACCTGCTGATGGCTCTTCCTCAGTTGTGACATTCTTCGAAGACTCTGAAGTAGTTTCGTTTTGTCCCCTTGAAGCATCCTTATCATCGTATTCCTGAGAAACTGCAGATTCTTCATGGCTGTTCGACGGTGGCATAAATATGTTCTTTGTACAACCGCAAAGGGACAACATCATTGCGAAAATCAATATTAACGATGTTACAAATCTTTTGTGTATTCTCATTGTACCGCCTCCTTCTATTAAACTGCCCTGCTGCTGTGGCAGGTAAAATATATAACCTGATATTCCTTTCCGATTTCTTTCAGTAAATCCATTCCACCCCTGACTTTCAGGGTGTCCAGATTAACAAAAGGATCATCAAAAATAATAAAAGGCTTCTCCTCCTGATACATGGCATCCACCAGGGCCATTCTCATACATATGCCGGTTAAGTCCCTGTATCCTGCACTAAGATACCTTCTGTCCCTCGGGATACCTGCCTCCTCTACTGTAACCCTTATATTGGCATCAATAAAATACCTGTCAGCCTGCAATCCCGTCAGAATACAATAATACTTATTAAATCCTGTCATAATCGGCTCCATATACCTACGGGTAAAAGATACCTTGGCCTCTCCAAGAAGTTCTTTAGTCTTACCTAAAAGTCTGTATTTCTCCCGCTCTTTTTGGAAAAGCTCCCGATGTTCTTTTAATTTTTCTTCTGCCGCAGAAATCTCATCCCGGGCATCCTGCATCTTCTCCATCTGTCCGGTATATTCAAGGATATGGGTATAAGTATGCTCCAGTTCTTCTGCTATTTCATTAAGGCCTGCATCAATCTTTTCCATGGAATCCGGTTCTTCCAACGGCAGACTGCTAATAATGGCTTCTATATTATGTTCTGCCTCAAAGGTTATTTTCAGTTTCTCTGCACACTTAAATTCCTCCACACATTCCAGATATCTGTGAAGGGCTGACTTTAGTTCATAAAGTCTTTCTGAAATGTCACTAAAATTATAATTGATATTATTATAATATTTTTTTACAAAATCGTCAATTTCTTTACGGGCAGAAACAATTTCCTCATCTTCTGCAAGAAGTTTGTTTTCCTTCTCTTTTTCCAAAAGTTTTACATATTCTTCCCTTTCATTTCTAAGGCTGTTTAATGAAGCTGCCGCAGTATATTCTTCAAACGGCTTTCCGTATTTTTGTAAAAATTCCCCGGTTTCCTGCTCCACCGTTTTAATAAATTTTTCATCTTCTATAATGGCCTCTTCCTCCCGGGCAAAATCGAAAACCTCATGCCCGCCCTTAAGAGTTCCGGATTTATGTCCGGCTCGTATAACCAGTCCGGTAATTACCCCGATAAGTCCTGCTGCAATAAGGATAATACCTGTTATAAGCTGTATGAAAATAATACCAACACCTGCCACAGCCATAACTGCCCCTGCAATAATTAAAGCCGGATTAACCTTACTCTTCTCACTTAGCATGGAACGTTTAAATTCCAGATTGTCCCTCTTCATTGTAAGGGTATTTTTCTTGTCGTTGGCGCTGCTCCATTGATAAATCATCCTGTCCAGTTCTGCTTCCGTAGGGATTCCATTGCCAAACTCTTCCCTGTAGCTGTTAAGCTTATCTGACTCATGTTCTGTCATACGGCATCTTGCAATTTCATTTTCATTATTACGGACAATCACTGCCTTATTAATACAGTTTGCCAATTCATTTTCATCAGGAATATTCCCGTTAAAATATTTTTCGGAATCCTTAAATCTGGAAAAACTCTGATTGTATCTTTCCATGATTCCGGTGTACTTTTCTTTCAGCGCAAGGTTATCCTTAATGCGACTAAGTTCAGCCTTTTTACCCTGGAGATTGCTCTGCTTTTCCTTTAACTCTTTATACCGTTCTTTCTCACTATTGATACGGGTTCCAAGTTCCTCCATACTTCTGTCCATAACCTCTCCCTGACGTATATCCTGTTCCAGACGGGTTATTTCATCTTTCAGCCTGCGAAGGCTTCCCGTGCTTCTTGTGGGAGACATTCTGTTAAGTATGTCCTTAAGGTTCTTATCTACTTTTTCAAAATTATTAATATCATCCGTATTTTCCGCAAGATTACCAAGCTTTGCATTAATACTGTCCGTAACCTCCGTATCGCAGTCGTTCTGGGATATATATACGGAACGCAGAAAGGATTTTCCGTCTATTTTAAAGATATCCGTTCCAATATCGGAAGAAAATACATCCGTTTCCAGATTGGTTTCTGCATCTCTTAAGTTGAATATGTCATCCTTTTCTTTTGCGGCAAAAGTCCGGGAAAGAATATATTTATGTCCCCATGCTTCGAAAAATATTTTTCCTCCGTAAACGCCTCCCTGCCACGGGACATATCTCTTTCTTTCATTGGTAATATCATCCCGTGCATTGGAATTCTCAAATCCAAAAAACATCACCCTGATAAATACCGCCAGTGTGCTTTTACCCCATCCGTTTTCCTGACAGATTATATTGCAACCTTCTGTAAAATCAAAATGAGCATGGCTCATTTTCCCGAAATTTTCAATATCACAACTGATTAACTGCATCCGTCAAAGCTCCTCTCCCTTCAATGCCCTGATTCCGTAACAAATAACACAGGCTTTTTCCTCATCCGTAAGTCCATCGTCACACCATACCCTGCGGACAAATTCTCCCTTGAGAGATTCATCATACCTATATTCCTCGTAGTTCACCACAAGCTGTGATTCGTCTTTTATTTTTATATAATAGAATTCATTTTCAAATCTTTTTCCCAGAAATGCCTCATCAATTTCACATTCCACATCCACATCCCCTGTAAGCATAATTTTAACGAGACTTTTTGACGGATATGATGATGCCCGGATGCTTTGTGAAATTCTGTCGGCTATTTGTGCTGAATCAGTACAACCCGAAATATCCGTTTCAAGTACATAGAGATTCCTTCGGGCTATAGGTACAAATTCCGTATTGAAACCGTTATTTTCACAATCAATATCCAATATTACAAATCCATGTTCACCACATTCATCAAATCCCCTGCCCTCCATACATCCGGGATAGCAGTAAATTCCTCTGGCATCAAGTCTTGACTTCTTGTATGAATGGATGTGTCCAAGTGCCAGATAGTCAATTCCTTTATTCTTAAGTTCTGTAATATTTATTGATTCGGTCTTTCCTTTGGAAATGCCGTCAGCCTCCTGCCCATGAAGAACAACTATATTAAAATCTTCTGTATTTAACACAAGGCTGTTATAAATATTCCGGTAATTATCTTTATTGAGTTCCACTCCCGTAATTGTAATCTTTCTGCCATTTTCTTCGCCCAGAACATAACCGGTCCAGTTATCTCCAAACAGTTTCAGGTTATCAGGTATATGCTCCAGGTTTCCCAGAAAACTCTCCGCATCATGGTTACCTTTAAGATAATAGAAATCAATTTCCGGATTATTAACTATCTCATGAAATACCGCATTTCTTGCAGTTGCAGAAATATTTTTCTTATCGTATAAATCTCCGGCAATAATTACTGCATCAACTTTTTGCTCCACCCCGTAACGCACCATATTGCAGAAAGTATCCAGAAGTTCTGCTTTACGTTCCTTTGCCTTAGCAGGAGTAAGATTGGTATTCATCACTGAGTCCAGGTGTAAATCTGCACAATGTAGTATCTTCATAGAATTTCTCCATTTTCATATTCTTACTTAAATATAACATTTCCGCTGAATATTGGCAATCAAAAACGGCCAGGTCATTCTGATACTGACCCGGCCGTAATTATAATATGATTATAGTAGGAATCCGTACTTCATAGGATCCTGTTCATCTAAAATCCACTCATTATATCCTATAATATATGCGCTGCCCACTATTTGAGGAATTATGCCCTTAAATTCTCCTACAGAAACCTCCTGCACCGCTTCTCCACGGAACACAGAACCGGTAATGCTTTCGTAAATAAATTCCTCATTAAGTCCCAGTTCTCCTTTGGCATATAAAGCCGCCAGTTTTGCACTGGTACCTGTTCCGCAGGGAGAGCGATCCACCTGCCCGTCTCCAAAAATGACACAGTTTTTCATATTCGCTTTATTGCTGGACGTATGTGAATAGAATTCCACTAAATCAACAGTAGTTATATCCAGATTGGGATGTCTGATGTCTACGGAAGCATTTATGGAACTTAACAGTTCCATTCCAAGCTCTGTAATTTCATCAATATTGTTAGATTTCAAAGAAATTCCCACAGCATCTGCATCAACCATGGCAAAAAATGAGCCTCCAAAGGAAATATCATATGAAATTTTTCCCCATTTCTTCGTATTAATTTCCAGATTATCCCTGTAAAGGAATGCCGGAACATTAAGGATGCTGACCTCAACAGCCTCACCATTTACTACATGAACTCTTGTACGAATAATTCCTGACGGTGAGTCCAGAATCACATCTGTGTATGGTTCAGTAACTGTAACCATTCCGGTCTCAACCAGCATGGAAGCCGTTCCTATGCTTCCATGCCCACACATATTCAAACATCCTTCACTATCGAGAAATATCACCCCGAAATCGGCTTCTTCATGAACCGGTTCTGTTAGAATGGCACCAAACATGTCTCTGTGTCCTCTGGGTTCCAGCATAATGGCAGACCGGAGAAAATCGTAATGATCCTTGAGATATCTTTTTTTCTCCATCATGGTCTCTCCCCGCAGTATGGGAAACCCATCATAAATAATTCTGGTAGGTTCTCCCATTGTGTGGGAATCAATTGTTTTAATATGATATTCATATTTATGTAATACAGGCTGTGTCATAAATAATTCCTCTGTAAAATATGCTATAAGATTCTATACGTTGTGGCGGTATTCATACGGAAGTACTTTTGTCTGATTATAGCTTGGACAATCACGTACCCACTCTAATGATTCCTTGATAATAGCTGTCTGCATCGGTATATTGTTGGGTTCTCCCGCATTGGAGCCAATAGGAACATGAGGTGCTGTAATACGTGGTGCACCCTGCTGACGTGCAATTGGCGGAAGTGCAGCAATTACAACACAACTCATTCCGACTTCTTCACAACATCTGGTAACGATGGTAGCAGAACGATGGCATGTACCACATCCGCCTGTACATAAAACTATATCCACACCCTGATCTTTAAGCTTACGGGCAATCTCAGGTCCGGTCTCGTTTTTGAATTTCTCCACGTTGCCGCCGCCGCCCATAAATGTGTATGTCTCATAAGAAAGGGAACCAATAAATCCCTCCTCTACCAGTTCGTGAAGACGGTCAATAGGGAACATAGCATTAACATCCTTATTAATATCTGAATTATCAAATCCACCATGGGTTACCATAAGCTCTGATGACGGTGTATCGAATTCAATTGTACGATATGAAAAATCTCCGGATGTATTAAAAGGTGTCTGATTTTTTTTATGTATACCTCCGGCTGTAATGAATGCTACTTTACATTCACTTAAAGGTTTTTTTAATTCCGTAAATACCGGAGCCGGAGTAACCGGTACAAAAATTTCGGACTGCATGCCTTCTACTGTTGTTAATCTCATAATCTTATTCTCCTTTTACTGTTTTTTCGTTACCGGACTGCCTAAATGGATTCCACAGGTATATCCCGTTTTCCAATAACATGCATGGGGCTGAAATAAAACTCTACGTTCTGTCCTGTTTGAAGTACAGAATCAGTAAATACGAAGCGTCTGGGTACAGCGATGGTACCAAGCATATCCATAATATCTGCTTTTATTGCAGTATCATTGACTTCCGTTATGGTTCCGCCCACCAGACATGGCTCCAACATTTTGTCACAGCGTATAGAAGTACTGTCATAATCATATGGTACGTCATTTACCTGAAGATAACTGAAATAGAACTGCATTTCATGCCCAGGTTGGAGCTGAATATTTTCCAACACAAGAGCCTTTGGTACGGTAATAACACCAAGTCTTCCGTGAAGATGTACTTTAACAGAATCATCATATACTTTTTTTACCAGCCCCCCCATCATGACGGGGTTTATTATATAATCCAACTGTTTCATTAGTGTAATGTTCCGTTATCCAATAATTCAGTTTCCGGAAGTCCAAGCAGCTTATTATTTGCATTAATTACGTCATTGTTCCACTTCTTTGGAGCAGGTTTGATTTCCACACCGGCCATTTTATTTTTCAACATCTGAATGGCACGAGCGGCAACCTCTTTTGTAACACAAGAGCAACCTGCAACGTTGTTTTCAAAGCCTCCCATATCCATATTTTCTTCTACCATGGCGGTGGCATATTCGTTGCCTACAACCAGTTGTCCCTGATATGCACAGAAAGAAACTCCTACTACAGGGATTCCACGCTTACCTGCCTGACCAATATGCTGAATAAAATCAATATGGTTATTTCCAAAGCCCTCCGTTGTAATAATACATCCGTCAATATCCAGGGATTCCAGCAATGAACCAAGTCTTTCTGATACCCATAATTTCTCATCGTTTACCTGAGGGGAACCTACAAAAACAACTCCTACTAAATCCATTTCTTCATCTGCTGCCAACCCTTCTACCAATGGCTCACGAATGTAGTGACGAGTCATTTCCTTTGTTGCCGGTCCAATACAAGTCAAGGCATGAATGGAACCATCGCGTACCTGGTTTGGTGTAAGAATAATAGGAACGTTACCGCAATCTACATTCTTCTGTCCCCCAAGAATTCCACATGGTTCAGTAGGACATATTACATTATCATGCATAGCGCCCTGTCCCATAATCTCTTTAACAAGTACAACACGGGGATTACCCGGCCTGCGAACATCTTCGCATATCTCTTCTCTTACGGTTTCACCCTCGTATTTTTTTAACTCATTTCTAACGGCCTGAATTACATAATCCTGACATTTATGAGCTGCAAACGGACCCGGTCTGGTCATTCCGGATAATCTCTGAATAACTACATTACAACGAATAATAATGTCATTTTCATCGGCACATCCCGGATGCCCAAAATACATTTTTTCATCCAGATATCCTTCCGAAGAACCAAATTCATGTACCTGTACTCCATCTTCATCTACACCGGTCAGCATAAATACAACACCATCTGCTACTTTGGTGACACCATTACCAAGCTCGCCCTCTACTTTTGTTGCAATAGGACATACATCCATAATTGTTTCGGTATAGACATGACGCTCATTGGGTCGAATTACGGACAGCTCCATACTCTTACAAAGAGGATCTTCAAGAATTGCTTTCTCAACAATGCTTCCGTCAATGGTGATTTTACCATTCTTAATTGATGTCTCCGTTCCAATCTCTGCGTCTGTTATTTTGATGTGTTTTTTGGTAAGGGTTCGGATTACCTTTTTCTCTTTAACCGGCTGTTCCTTTACGGGCTGTTCAGCTAAAGTTTCTGTTGCAGCCCCTGAAAATACGGGAATATCCAATGTAAGGTTTTCAAGTTTCTCTGCTTTTCCAATTTCAATATGTATCATTCCGTTTCCTCCGATACTTGTTTTTACCACCGGTGCAAATAAAGCTTCCGATATTTTTTTCTGCTCATTTTCAATGCTTTCTGCACTGGTGTTTATCTTATCCAAAACATCTTTTGTAATGGGGGTCAGAGCTTCCACATCTTTAAGAAGAGTCGATCCCAGAACCTGTTCAATTTTTAATCCTTCCGGACTAAGTTCAAGGAGTCCCGCCTCTATCATATCATCAAAAAGTGATGGGTCCTCCAAATCTGATGCACTGATTATCAGTCCTTTTTGTCTTCGGCAGCAAAAAATTGCCGGATCCTGCAAATGCTGCTGCAAAGTTTCATTTGTGATTGACATATATTTCCCTCCTAAAATAAGTTCTTGTTATTTATACATGAATTCTTCGAATCAGCTTTTGGTTAACTGACCGAAGAGCACCGTCAGTACAGTGATATACAGGAAGTCCTAACTTTGGTGCGCAGGACATTACCGTATTGGAACAGTCGGTGCAGTTGCTTATAAGCACTGCCTGGGCACCTGCCTTTTTAAGGGCCATAACCTTTTGCACCTGTCCGGGACATCTTCCGGGGTTTTCACATTTAAGGCTGTTCTTAACCTGATGAGCCTGCTTACAGTATTCTACTCCTACAACCTTTGAACCAAGGCTCTCTGCGATTTCCTCAAGTCTTTCTTTATCAGCTCCACAAGCGCATACAAGAAGTCCGATTTTATCCGGTCCTTTTGGAAAACACTCCGTTGCTATCAGTCCTCCCGTTGTCTTGATTATGGGCTTATCTAAATCAGTACGTTTTCCGGTGAAAGGGCCTCCCATAATAATTTCTCCATATTCTTCTGACAACCCTCCGGCCATCTCAAAAACATCCCTTACTGACATTCCAATAGGAACATTTTTCAAAATACGGATGAGTTCTACATTGCCTTTCAGTTTTCCGGCAACGGTTATATTTTTATCAATCAGTGGCTTCTTTAAATCTATTGCTTCCTGGATTCTGCATACTGTCTCTGCATTAATTACTACTGCATCAGCCTCTGAAGGAAGGCTTTCCACACTTAAAAGTCTGCCGAGAGTTTCCCGGATAACTGCCCGTTCCTCTCCCATCGGATAGAGATCGGGAAGAAGAGCTATCTCTATGCGTTCATCTTCAAGCACCTCCCGCAATCGGGCAACTGCCTCGGCATGAATTTCTTTAATGGCAATAATTCCTTTATTTACTTTTACAACATCCATAACAATCAGAAGTCCACGGATAAGCTGACCCGGATTATTAATAATTTCAGCAATATTGTGTCCGAGAATCGGTTCACATTCCGCAGCATTTACTATAACCACTCCATTGGAAGCTAAAGGTACGGAAAGCTTCGCATAAGCCGGAAATCCAGCCCCTCCCAGGCCGACAATTCCTGCCTCTTCAATCAAAGCAAGAGGTGTATCCTGCTTCAATTTTTCATATTCTTTCGTCTGTACCTCATCTGCCAGTAT
>JBJEND010000113.1:0-12816 GCA_051880015.1 Butyrivibrio sp.
TTCATTGATGCAGTGGAAAATCTGTCAGAAAAACTTAATATTCCCAAAAAGCTGGAGGGAATACGGGCAGGAGACATACCCCGTCTGGCAAAATACGCAGAGAAAGAAGCCAACCCTCTATACCCGGTTCCGGTACTTATGACCGCCAGAGAACTTGAACAGTTTTATTACAAGGTAATGTGAAAGGATATGCGTAATGACTACAGAAGATATAGTTAAGAAAATTGAGCTGCAAAAAGACTTTTTTGCCACTAATTCAACCCTCCCGGTTAAAGCCCGGATTGATGCCCTTAAATTGCTGAAAAAAAACATTATAAAATATGAAGAAGAAATTAATAAAGCTCTTTATGAAGATTTAGGGAAAAGTGCTTTTGAAAGCTATATGTGCGAAACAGGACTTGTGCTAAGTGAAATCACATACATGCTTAAACATATAAGAGGATTTGCAAAGGAGAAACGTGTCCCCACTCCCCTTGCCCAGTTCCCCTCCAGAAGCTATATAAAACCATCTCCCTACGGAGTTGTACTGATAATGAGTCCATGGAATTACCCGTTTCTGCTTACCATTGACCCGTTAGTAGATGCTATTGCTGCGGGAAATACAGCCGTAATAAAGCCAAGTGCATACTCACCTGCCACAGGAAACATAATAAGCAGACTGATAAGTGAAACCTTTTCCCCTGAATATGTAACCGTGGTTATGGGAGGCAGAGAAGAAAACCGCTGCCTTCTGGAGCAGAAATTTGACTATATTTTCTTTACCGGAAGTCAGTCCGTGGGAAGAGAGGTCATGTCCCATGCCTCTGATAATCTTATCCCCGTTACCCTTGAGTTGGGAGGAAAAAGTCCCTGCATAGTGGACGATACCGCCGACATAGCCCTTGCCGCAAAACGTATTGTTTTCGGTAAATACTTAAACTGCGGGCAAACCTGTGTAGCTCCGGATTATCTGTACTGCCATTCTTCCATAAAGGATAAGCTTCTGTCTGCCATCCGGGAAGAAATAATCAGGCAGCAGGGAGAACATCCTCTTGAGGAAAAAGATTATGGCAAAATAATTAACCAACGTCATTTTGACCGTATATGCGGTCTCATGGATGGTGTAAATATTTTTTACGGTGGTAATACATCTTCTGCAACACAACAGATTGAGCCCACTGTTCTTACAGATGTTACATGGGATTCCAAGGTAATGCAGGAAGAGATTTTCGGGCCTTTACTTCCCGTTATGGAATTTGAGAATCTGGATGAGGTAATCCGCAAGGTTAATTCAAATCCCCATCCTCTGGCTCTGTATCTTTTCACAAGAGATAAAGATAATATAAAGAAGGTTACCGAATCCTGCAGTTATGGAGGCGGATGTATCAATGATACAATAATCCACCTTGCTACCTCCAATATGGGATTTGGAGGAGTAGGCGCCAGCGGCATGAATTCCTATCACGGAAGGGAAGGTTTTAATACCTTCTCCCATCGCAAGAGCATCGTAAACAAAAAACTCTGGCTGGATCTTCCCATGCGTTACAAGCCCTATACCTCATTTAACGATAAATTAATACGAATGTTTTTAAAATAAAAAAATGCCGTCACTTTGACGGCATTTTTATTATATCTTATTTATTCTTTGCGGGAAATTTCTTATATATGACGTAAAGAACAACTCCTAAAAGCATTCCTCCTACAATATTTCCCAGAGTTACGGGAACAGAGCTGTTAATCAGGAATCCATCCCAGCTAAGATTGGATAACTGTTCTGCCGTGATTCCGTATTTATCCATGGCAACACTAACGTAATGAGGATTGCTTTTTGCAAGAATTCCTGCAGGTATGTAATACATATTGGCAACACAGTGTTCAAAGCCGCTTACCACAAAGGCAAGTATTGGGAAAAATATAGCCCACACCTGACCGCCTGCATCCTTGGCCACTCCCGCCATCAAAACCGCTCCGCACACGAAAATATTACACATAATTCCTGAACAGAAAGCAGACTGAAATGACATGGTAGATTTTGAAAGTGCAACTTTAATGGTATATGCACCCAAAAGACCATCGGTAAAATTATACTGTCCTCCGAAATATACCAGAACAGCCACCAACATAGCTCCCAGCATATTGCTGAAAAATACTATAAACAATACCCTGAGCATACTTAATACCTTAACCTTACGGTCCAGCACTCCCAGTATAAGCAGGCAGTCTCCGGTAAAAAGCTCTCCGCCGATAAACACAATCATCATAAGTCCTACCGGGAAAATGGCGCCACCGACAAATCTGGCAATTCCCACATTGGAAATGGCGTGCATGGCAACATTACTGGCCGCAGCTCCGCCTCCGATAAACATACCCGCAAGTATTCCCAGCAGTATCAGCCTTAAAACAGCCATATTGGAACGGTTCACTTCTGTTTCTATATTACCGTCCAAGACCTGATTCTGCGAATTAATTAAGGTTTTTATTTCATTAGACATATATATTATCTCCTGTGCATTTTTCCAAGACTATATTTTATACAATTTAAGCGGCATCCGTCAATACATAAATATTTACAGTACTTCCTCAATAAATATGGTTCTTTCCTTACCCAAATCCACGATTTTATCCTCGGTAATAGGCCTGTTTACACGGTTATAGTATATTTTAACCACAGGTCTCGGTCCGTCATTTTTACGTATATTGGATACTATTCCCACTTCTTTTGTAGAGAGCTTTACTACGCCACCCAGAGGATATATTGGTATGTTATTAACAAATGCCTGAACAACATTGTAATCATAATATATTCCGCTCCCCCCGTACAAAGCTTCCACCGCCATATAGGGCGGGACTTTCTTGTAATTAATCTGGGTGATGTAATCAGAACATACCTTTACGATTCTGGATATAATGGGGATTTCTTCTCCCTTAAGTCCTTTGGGGTATCCACTGCCGTCCCATCTTTCATGGTGGTACTGAATACAGTCTGAAACATTTCTGGAAATATTCTGCTGAACGGCAAAATAATATCCGTATGTGGGGTGCTGCTTATATAATTCCTCCTGCTGGCCGGATAAATTATCGGCACCAATGAGAAAAGGCATCTCACACATACCTATGTCATGGAGCAGTGCTCCCGAAATGCAATACACAATATCCTGTATGGAAAGATTCATACATCCTGCCACAATTCCGCTCAAAACAGCAGAGCGTACTCCGCATTCGTACAGATACCGGTTATTGACTATTTTTTCCTGCATAAGCAGTGAAAGTATGGTATCATTCTGGGCTATTTTATCTATAATAGCCGATAGTTGCCTGGCAATCTTTACAACATTATCATTCTTATTGGCTTCAGGGCGGGGCGGACAGGTTTTTCTCAAAAATGTCTTAAAATCCCATATCAGTGCCTCTGCTATTTTATCATTAGGAGAAATAAAAAGCGTGTATCTGTCTGCGATTTCAACTTCAGCCACTTTCATTTCCTTTAATTTATCGATATTTCTTAAGGTAAGAGTAGTATCTGCTGCCAGCAGTACCTTACCGCCATCCGGTGTAGTAACAGCCTTTTCCAGACGCATACCGGGTTTGACTTCATTAATTGAGATTTGCATATGTACTCCTTAGGAAACGTTAATACCTTATTACATTATAGCCCATATATCCAAAAAAGCAAACAGACTTTTATTTACCTATAATACCATCAACAGGGTGCCTGCCGTAATAAGAATACAGCCGATTACTGATTTGTATGTAAACTGTTCATGTAAAAATATAAATGCCAGAATAAGGGTTATTACCACACTTAATTTATCTATGGGAACTACCTTGGAAGCAGCCCCCGTCTGCAGTGCCTTATAGTAGCACAGCCACGAAATACCGGTGGAAAGCCCTGATAAAATAAGGAATATCCAGCTTTTTTTATTTATACTTCCCAGACCGCTCTGGGCATTGGTTATAAATACCATAACCCATGCCATAACCACTACCACAACCGTTCTGATTGCAGTGGCCAGATTGGAATTAACGCCCTCAATACCGACTTTCGCCAGTATGGATGTAAGGGCCGCAAACACTGCGGACAAAAGTGCAAATAACAGCCACATTTAATCATCTCCCCTATTCAGTCTTTTAATGAACGATTTAAATTCCAACGGCAAATAATATGCACCGCAAGACTTTTCATCTGTACATTCAATGATTCCATAGTAATACTCTGTCCCATCCGAAGGTTCTGCACATCTGATAGTCAATATATCATCAAAATTAACCACTATACCGCACTCTGTATCCTGTATAACGGCTTTATCAGATGACATATCCCAATTATTAAACATTGAAATAATTTCATAAATTTCTGATTTATTGTATATCTGTGCAATAATATTTTCAGGTTCAAAATAATAAATAGTAATTTTTTCAATTTCCGGTAATTTATCAAATAAAGGATTATTAATATTCTCTGTATTATCTTCATAAATATTGACTACTTTGGTACAGGAAGTTAATCCTATACATAAAACCAGAAAAATAAGCAAATATACTTTTTTCATTCTGTGTTGTCTAATATCTCCTTACCTTTTTTTCTTCTGAGACATTTCAATTAATTTAAATACAATTATGATAAACAGGGCAATACCAAGTGCTAACCAGATATATTCCACATTC
This sequence comes from Butyrivibrio sp., assembly GCA_051880015.1. Classification (GTDB taxonomy): domain Bacteria; phylum Bacillota; class Clostridia; order Lachnospirales; family Lachnospiraceae; genus Eshraghiella. The sequence goes on from JBJEND010000113.1 coordinate 4,645, forward strand.
CATATATCATATCTTTTCCAAACCGTATTTTCAGTTTCAACAAGACTATCCCCATATAAACATACTTCATGCACTTTTCCGAGTAAGAGTGCAGGAATTATCATTAACATATTACGTATTCCGGGTAATACAATGGTTTTTCTGTCTTCTTTGCTTTTTGCCATGAACATGACAAATGCAACTATATTTAGTACAAGGAAAACCAGACAGGCTGCATACAATATTTCTCCGGCACTGATTTTATCCCTGTTAATAAAAAACGGACAAATAATATATATTATGCCTGCAGCAGCAGTTGGAACCCACTGAAAAACATTCATCATATTAAGTTTATGATTCGCTTGTGTATTTTCTCTTACATACGGCTGTTCAGTTATCCATGAACAAAACAGTTTTTTGAACAATAAGAAAACAACTGCAAGTGCAAGAGCAAGTAAGCTGAAAATCTTGAAATAGCTCTCAAATGCCAATACGCTGTTTACATATTCAGACAGAAAGAACATGAAAGGCAGTGAAAGTACAACAACTGAAAGTATTGCAAAAAAAGCACTGTATGAATATGCGCCTAATGTTTTATTAAATTTAGATATAAGAAATTCCTCTGCCTCTTCAAAAATTTCATTGTCAGATTTACCTGCTTTGGCCTTATTCACAGCCAAAACTGCCAGCACAAAGGCTGCTGCTTCAAAAAGAATCATTACTGCAAAACCGATAACCGGCCTGTATGCCCCGTAAGAAATTCCCATCATAAACACATAACCTGCCACAGCAACTGCCAGTGATATCCATATCATTGTTTTAAAACCTGATAGTGTTCTGTTAATAAGATTTTTTATCTGTTTTTCTACCCTTGGTTCTTTTTTCTCCTGAGGTGAGGCATCCAGGATTCTTTCTCCTTTTAATAACTCATCACAGGTAACGCCTAACATCTCCGCCAATGCCGGAATAAGTGAAATATCCGGTGCGCACTCATCCCGCTCCCATCTGCTTACCGCCTTATTGGAAACATTAAGACGATCTGCAACATCCTGTTGTGTCATTCCATTTGCTTTTCTTAATGCAGCAATAAACTGCCCAATTGAATTTTTTGCCATAAAACAGCCTCCTGAAATAATTTATTTTATGGTAATTCTACTGAAATGACATTACAAAAGACACCCCGCATTCTGAAAATCAGTCTCGCAAACCGGGAATTTACCGCTAAATTAACGTTTCAAAGATACCAATCAATTCTAATTGGTATCATTCTGTCTTACACTCCTTTGCTGATTCAATCCATTGATGCACCAGGGCAATTTCTTTAGCATAACCTGCATCGTCATTTGGTGTCTCCAAAATAAAAGGCCGTCCGGCCAATAAAGGATGCTGTACCACCGCCTTTAAGGCTTCTGCTCCGATTGCTCCCTCTCCCAGCTTCTGATGCCGGTCTTTATGGGAACCGCAGGGATTCATGCTGTCATTAAGGTGAACCGCCTTTAACCGGTCCAAACCGATAATCCGGTCAAACTCCTCCAGCACCCGGTCCGGATTTTCAACAATATCGTAACCCCCATCCCAAATATGGCATGTATCCAGGCATACTCCCACCTTATCGGAAAGTTCCACCCGGTCTATAATCTGGCGAAGTTCCTCAAAGCTTCTACCCATTTCAGTACCTTTTCCCGCCATGGTCTCCAAAAGTACCGTTGTGTGCATTTGGGGTGTCAACGCCTGATTCAACGCTCCGGCTATCATGGAAACAGCCTTCTCGCATCCCTGCCCCACATGGGCGCCGGGATGAAAATTATAATAATTTCCGGGAATATATTCCATGCGCTGTATATCCTCTTTCAACATCTGAAGTGAAAAGCTTCTCACATCCTCTTTGGCTGCGCACACGTTCATGGTATAAGGGGCATGAGCCACCAGCTTTCCAAAGGAATGCTCCTTTAAAAGCTCACAAAGCGCCTGTGCATCCGACTCATCAATGGCTTTTGCCGAGCCGCCTCTGGGATTGCGGGTAAAAAAGGCAAAGGTGTCTGCCCCCAGCGCCAGTGCCGCCTTTCCCATAGCTAAAAATCCTCCGGATGAGGATAAATGATTTCCTATGGTTGACTTCATATTAATTCTCTCCTTAAACAGAACTTACATCTCTGATACTTTCTCCTATAATTTTTTGCACATAAACATTTCCATCGGCTGCTCATAACCGGGAATATCTACTATAAAGCCACCACAGTCCTTATATCCCAGCTTTCTATAGAAATGTTGTGCCGCTTCATCTACCTGGGTAGATGTCATAATCATTCCATATCCCTGTGCTTTCATATCATTTTCCCAATAATCCATTAATGCCCGGCCATACCCTTTTTTCTGTTTTGACCAATCAATAAACAGCATTGTACAAAATGGAGTATTGTCCCAGAACAGATTGTATCGTAATAAACCTATGGGGGTATTACCATCAAATAAAACGTACCCCTGCCTGTCCCGGACCTTCTTATCAAATTCCTCCTCCGGTAAATGCAAATCAAAACTATACCAAAACTCTTTGTCTTCTTTTGTTACATAATTAACACTAATCACTGAATTCCTCCACCGGATAATCAGCATTCCTCCAATAATGTGAAGTTTCTCTCAATAATTCCCTGCTGCATTTCTGATATTCCGGTTATTTTATTGCCTTCATAGTAAACTGTATAATATTCGTACAATATAAATGAATCATTCTCATATTCACACTGAATATACATCAGGCCGTTATTCCTTTGATAGAAAGTCATTTTAACTTCCGTGTCGCCGTATATGTCCTTCACCGACTGTTCCGCATCTGAAGCTCCCTCATATGCAAGAAAATCTTCCTCGGTTATTTCATTGGCAACATATTCCTTATACTGACCGCTTTCAGAATCATACGTCAAATAAGAATATGTCCATGTTCTTCCCGCCATAATGCCTGTAGTCTTGTCAATACAGCCGCTATATGAGGTATTCTGAATAATTACATCCCCGTTCTCTCCCTGCCAGATAGTCTTGTAAAGGCACATCAATTCCTGTACCTCGGCTCCGTTATCTTCAAATATATATCCCATGACACTTGATTCCATTGACATGCTGAGGTTAACAACATAATGAATCTTATCCTTTAAGTCAATAAGTTCAAGACTGCATCGGTCAAAATAGGCACTTAAGGAAATTGAAAAAAATTCTTCCGGTTCTGCCGAATCATTTTCAAGCTTAATAATCTTCCACTGTCCGGCAGACATGTCCAGATACGCAGCCAGAAGTTCTTTTTCCGTGTCGTTATCAATATCGCCATACAAATATGAACCAATGTCATATTCGGTACTGTTCTTTACGATATCTGTCATGTCTTTTGGAATATTATCTTCATTATTGGTATATTCAATTAATTTATCTGTTTCATCCGGGGTATTTTCTTTAGTTTCGGATTCCTCTGTGGTATCTTCTTCTGTTGTGGGATTATTCCCTTCTGAAGAACCGTCCTTTGTTGTTACATTTTCTTCGGTTGATGTTCTCTCCTCTTCCGATGTGTTACCGGCAGAAGCTGCTCCATTATTTTTGCTGCATCCTGAAGCGGCAACAATTAATCCCAGAATACAAATTGTTAAAATAATCTTTTTAGTGTGCATAATAACTCCTCCTATTGTAATTTTATTTTTCACGACTGATAAAACATTCTCCTTCTTGATATTATACAGCTTTATCCCTTCTACTTCAATAATTGAAAAATAATATATTGAGTGCTATTCTTAATATATATTCCAAAGCAAAAAGGAGAGAATCCAATGAAAGTTAATAAATCTTCATTTCTTCAGAACTGGTTTGTGCTTTTATATTTCATAATACTATTTGCCGAAAGGCTTCAAAGCATTATAAGATCCTGCATGGATAAAAATATACTGCTGACAGGGAACGGTTTCAATGCTTATGTTTACATTATAACAATTCTGTCATTAACTGTTTTCCTCGTTCTGCTTTTTGTGGGAAACCGCTATTATTTCAAGGCCCTTTTTACAAGAGATGCCTCCATTCACGAACAAATTAATTATCTCATGTTAAGTATCACTGCCGGGGTAATTCTCATTGGAGGAATGGTACACACCGAATATACAATCCCACCTGTTCAGTTTATTTCTTACGGAATGCTGATTATTGCCATGATAATTAAAACAGCTGATATGAATGGTACTGTTTCAAGCAGTCTTCTGTTATGGCTTTCAATTATTTATCTGATTGCTTTTTCAATGGCAATTCCTGTTATGTATCATTCAGATATTCCACATGCGGGAATTTTTCATGTAACTGAGGCAATTGTTGCCCTTCTGCTTGTTGGAGTATTCACATATTTTATGTATCTTGTCTTTATAGGTAAAGCTGTCAATCTCTTTATGATTTTTCCAATAGCAGCTGCGATAATAGGAGACACTGTCATTCTGGCTATGAGATGGAAAGAAAAAGTCAACGGCTTTGTTCTGATTTTTCTGGTTGTAGCGGTCATTCTCTGGATAATCGGAAAGATAACAGCATCTGTAAAAAAAATATAGGAGATATTGCCACCGTCAGAGTGGCCTTATCTCCCTATCTTTGTAAAATCATTATATATTTTTGTCCCCTGAAATCCGTAACATGGATTCTGAAAGTTCATGTATATGTCTGGTATCTTCAATTACTTCACTCATATTTTCTTTATAGATATCCATTGCATCCGCAATAGCCTCAACAGATGCCTGATTCTCTCCCGAATGAGAAGTCATGTCCCTTATCTTATCCTTTAATTCTTCAAAAATAGCCTCAACTCCGTTTACATTATTGTTCTGTTCCTCAATATTTCCGTATAAAGAATCAAATTGGTTTGTAAGATGGTTGAAGCCACCCTTAACTTCCTCCATCGCACCTAAGGAAGCATTAATTGCTTCTGTGCTTTCTCCCAACTGTGATGTCGTCTTCTCTATCTGTTCATGCATAGCATTAATCACATCTACAACACGAGAGGAACAGGCATTACTATCCACTGCCAATTCTTTTACTTTAGATGCTACTACTGCAAAACCGGCTCCGGCCTGTCCGGCTCTTGCTGCCTCAATAGAAGCATTTAATGCCAGCATTGTTGTACTGCCGGAAATACTGTTTAACTCCTCGGTTACACTAAATATTTCATTCATTCTGTTTTCCAGAATATGAAATACCTCATTTGTCTCCTGCATGGTGCGTTTTACAATTTCCATCTGTTTGTTCATAACTTCCAGATTTCTGCTGTTATCAGCTAAAATACTCTCAAAAGTCCTGACATCATTATTTAATGAAATTAACTGTTCCTCTGTTACCTGTATTTTTCCCTGAACATTATCGCAGGTATCCTCTACCTCTCTTGCCACCTGCGCTATTGTTTCTGAACTTTGCCTCAGTTCTCTTGCATTTCCTTCCAATCTGCTATCGGCCATCTGCAGTTTTTCAATTCTTTTTGAAGAACCCTCAAAATTACGTTTTAATTCATTTCCTACAACCAATAATGAGTTGGACAGTTGTTCTGCATCCTCCGCTCTCTCCTGACTTTTGTTAATAAATGCACGACCTCTTTTTATTGCTAAATAAAATACAAAACCTGCCAGCATAAACAGTGCCAGACACATAATATACTGTCCAAGCTTATCTGCTTTTTCCGGATGAATCAAATACTGCACAACAAGCAAAACGCTTGCCAGGATTCCCTGAATAATGGTATACCGTGGTCTCAGATACATACCGGTCAGACCAAGCACTGCCAGATATAATGGAAAGTCATCACTGTAATAATCACCGCTGTTAAGAGAAATGACAAAAACAATAAGTACCAGACTAATGGAAACCACAAACTCCTGAATCTCTTCCTTAGCACGCCTGCATTTCATGATAACTAACACTATAGTAAATACAGCCAGACTGATTCCTATAGTAACCGCTCCCAGTAAACTCTTGCCAATAATGTTTTTCACCAAAAATACTGCGGATACAATGTATGTAATAAGCAGCATTGTTTTAAAAATTTTCTCCCTTGATATTGGTTCCTTGATTACCCCTTTGGATTTCTTCATACGTTTTCTCCTTTATTTGTTTTTATTTGCAAGAACAACTCCGCTTCCTGATGCCACCATAAGTACAATCATCCATGTAATCGGGGCTAAATCTCCGGCTTCAATATCATCTGTTGTTTTCCCCTTAACCGTAAACACCGTACCGGCCATACCATCCGTCCATAATATTTCCAGAGTATGTTTTCCCGGGGATAATGAATTTAAGTATTCCGGCTTTAATGTAATGACAGTGGAACCCGACTTTGCTTCATAGCTGTCCTTATCAAGCAGTTTCCCATCAATTTTCACCCCGTAAAAACTTGAAAAGCTTCCGTTTCCGGTAAAGGTAATACTTTCATCTTGTTCACCTTTTACAATTAAATATTCAACGGGATATATTGTCATAGTACCCGTAAGTGTTCCATCTGCATTAACTCTTACATCTGATACCGCATCTTTTCCGTTATTTAATATGATTGATGATGCATCGGTAAAAACGTATCCGCTCTCCGGTATTATAGTCAGGTGCATTGTATACTGCCTCAGTGGAACATCTGCATTTCCACTCACTTCATTTCCATCTTCATCTGTCCACTTTACAATAACACGATCCACTCCGGTTGTACCGCATTCCAGCTCCGGTTCAAGCGGTTGTCCGCAGGATACTTCATTTTCAAGCTCTACATTACTGATTTCTATATTATCTTTATTTTTTATCTTATAAACGGCTACACCGGAAATGTCACGTCCGGCATCCTCCAAACGTGAAATCAAATCATTAACTGCAAATTCTTCTACCACCGTGGAAGGACCCGTTATAGAAACAACATAATCAATTTCATTCTCTCTTTTTGTATAAGTTCCATACAAAGGATAAATCGATCCATCGGAATTTTTTGTATAAATTATTACTATATCTCCGGCCTCAGGATTAATCCGGAATCTTTTCTTCTCTGCCATGTATTCCAAAGTTTCATAGCTCACGGCAGCAGAAGATTCCCTTAAGTACATTTCCATACTTTCAGGCAAACGCGGCAATTTTATGCCTGTCTCCTTATAGGCAAAATAAACCAGTCCCGCATTATCAAAAACCTTCGGCCCTGCCATTCCATATACATAACCGCATCCGATTGCGGCAAGTGCATTACCGGCAATTTCTGTTTTCTGCTCGGTTGTCAGCGCTATCAGCCCATAAATTGTATATGTATATTCTGCCACCGAACTTTTGCCACACCGGGGATTAACTGTAATAGCCTTAACAGTCACAGTCTTTATCTCTTCTTCTCCGGCTTTTAATAAAACAGGTTCTTCGTATAAGGTGCTGTCTGATGTTGGCTCTGTACCATCTGTGGTATAATAAATCAGGTCACCTTCTCCGGATGAAGAAAGACTTATACTCTGGGTTTCCCAATAATTTCCCGATTTCAAAGATGATACCGGGGGTGTAACTCCGATATAATTACAGTAATTACATATGCTTATGTCATTAAAGGAGTGGGCATCACATTTTGTAACAGATATATACTTTTGACCATTATTAATTGTTGTTGTCCAATCTGCATAATTGCAGACAATACCGCTTTCCGCACTATCCCCGGCTATTAATTTCATATTATTACCTATTAGAGGTGTAACTGAAAATGCAATTCCGTTATCCTTTGTATTAACCGCCGTCAATGTTCCACCATTAACAGCAATACTTCCGGTAAGTGTTCTGTCTGCTCCACCGGTCTTTGCATCAACTTCTCCACCATTAATTATCAGATTTGTTGTCAGAGCAGAACTATTACTTCCGGCAGCAATCAATTGTCCACGATTCACCGTTACTGTTCCTCCAACAGCCCCATATGTTCCTCCGCCAATTCCGCCTTCACCGTTCCATCCGCCTGTAACATCAAGAATACCTCCATAAAGTGTAACTTTTCCCGTACTGTTCAGGCATATGGCATTACGCCATCCTGCTCTCTGACACGGCACATAAAGTTTTCCTGTCTGCTCTTCCTGTCCGTATATCGTAAGAGAGCATCCATCCGGAATATTAATTGCAGCATTCGCATTCATACTGACTCCGTCTGAAATAATCAGATTAACATTACCCTTGACAGTTAATCTGTTACTA
>JBJEND010000114.1:0-2560 GCA_051880015.1 Butyrivibrio sp.
AGCGGATTTACAGGTGCTAAGTCTAACGGGTATGTAAGTAAATTTGGGTGGAATGAGAAATATCCTTACCTGTTCTTCCCTACAGAGTGTAAAGGCTCCAGTAACTTTGTTGGAGCTTATCATTACCAAAACTCCAGTTACAATGGTTTTATGGTCGCTCGGTTGGGCGGTAGGTGGAGTGGCGGTGATGGCTCGCCTTTCTATTTGGTTGTGTATGATGCCTCCGGTGCTCGTCTTCGTAGTATCGGCGGTCGGTTGCTGTATGTACCTCAGGCAGATAAACCGAAATACTTGTATAAAGCTATTGCGGCATAACTGAGGTTAAAATGATTGTTTGGGGGAGAGCTGAGAGATTAGCTCTCCCTTTTACATAGGCTACTAAATTGGTGGTTTTATAGTCACTCAATTAGGCGGTAAATGGAATAATGGCAGTAATTGCTCACCTTTCTATTTGAATGTGAATAATACCTCCGGTAATCGTAATCGTAATATCAGCGGTCAGTTGCAATATGTACCTTTGAAGAAATTCAAACAAAATAAAAATTATAACTGTAGATTAGTAGCCTTGCCTCTTGGCAGAACATAAAACAGTCTGGTGATACCGGGCTGGGTAAAAAGTGTGTAAAAGGGTGCTGATAAGGAGTGAAAGATCTCTGAATTGACGTTGAACCTAATCCGTAAATCCAATAAAGGACGGCTCCCTTTTGGTACATACAAAAATAAATAGATGAGATGTGAGATAAAGTTATGACAGGTACAAAGGATCTCTTTGAGACTATCTGTAGTATGGACAACCTTTACAGAGCCTTTCAAAATGCAAAGAAAGGTAAAGGGTGGTATACAGAGGTAAAACAGATTGAGAAAAGACCGTTTTACTATCTGGCAGGATTACAGTATATGCTCAAAAACCATTTATATCATACATCTGAGTATGAGATCTTTACTCTGACTGAGGGTAAAAAGTGCAGGGAGATTTACAAGTTACCTTTCTTCCCAGACAGGATAGCTCAGTGGGCTATTTTACAGGTTATAGAGCCTTTTCTCATTGCAAATATGACAAAAGATACATACAGTGCTATTCCCGGTAGAGGAATACATCCTATTGTCAATGATTTTAAGGGATACTATAAAACCAAAATTGTAGACGGTAAAAAGAAATCTGTGTGGATACCGTCTATTTTAGTCTCTGATGAAGAGGGTACAAGGTACTGTTATAAAATTGACTTACACCACTATTATCAGTCAATAAATCACGAAATTTTGAAACAGAAATTCAGGAAAACTTTTAAGGATCCTGAGCTTTTGTGGGTGCTGGATGAAATCATAGACAGCATATCAACAGCAAACATTGAGGATATGTCCCGGATAGCTATTTTAGAGGAGGAAGTGGATCCAGAAACAGGAATACCTATAGGAAATTACATGAGTCAGTATTGTGGTAATTTCTATCTGGGTGACTTCGATCACTGGATCAAAGAGCAAAAGGGCGTTAAGTATTATTACAGATACATGGATGATATTGTTATCCTGAGTGATAGCAAAGAATTTTTACAGGAATTACATAAGGACGTAACGGCTTACTTGAATAAAAATTTACGCCTTAGTATTAAAGAGAATTATCAGATTTTCCCCTCCAGAGTGAGAGGTATTGATTTTGTAGGCTATCGTTTCTTTGGTGAGTATACATTGCTCAGAAAGAGCACAGCTCTTACCATGAAAAGGAAAATGAGATACTACAGAAAGAATATGGAAAATGACATTGCACCTACTTATAGTGAGTGGTGCTCTTTTAATAGCTATAAAGGTTGGCTCCTTAACTGTGATAGTTACCGCCTATCGAAAAAGTATATAGAGCCCCTTATAGAATATATGAAAACCTATTATGAAAGGGAGGTAAAAGGACATGGTACGCTATACCAACGTAAGCTCCAGTGCAGATGCGGTTGAGGAGCTGGAAATCACTGAACAGACTGTTATTGTGCGTAGTGGGATTACCCGTGTAGAGGATCCCGGCACGGAAGAAACTCCGGGCTTTACCGGATGGAACATTGCCAGTGAGGAGGTATATGAAAAGGATGAGTACATTAAGCTCATTTCTGAGAAAAATACCACTCTGGAGGCAACCGTGGACAGCATTTTAACAGAGGTTATCCCGTCCATGATGGGAGTGTAGAAAGGAGGTAAAGGAGGTGAACGCTATGTGTACTTTCATTGCAAGAATGATTGAGTCTGCTTATGATAAGTCTGAGGAGGCTGGTAAGGCTAAGTACAGAGCTTACTTTGTCAGCACAAAGATTTATGAAAAGTGGAAAGAGGATGTGGATACAATCCTCATCACTGATGGCTATGAAAATGCTATTGTAACTCAGTAAACGGGTGGGAGCCTATCCCACCCTCATTTTATGTCAGGAGGTCAGTATGACGGATGAGGAAGTAATGAGGGAAATTGAGGGGCGGCTTTCCCGTGTGGAAGAGAGGAGTAAAAGTAACACTCACAGGCTTAATGAGCATGAGGAGGCTATCAAAGAAAATAGTAATCTCATTGGAGCTATTAAGGAGC
>JBJEND010000115.1:0-12767 GCA_051880015.1 Butyrivibrio sp.
TTATGATGTTTCCATATGGGAAAAGCAGGTTGAAGCATTATGTAATGATAAAGTCATGAAAGAGGTAAGGCGTACTCTCAACAGCAGAAGGCAGAAACTCAGGGAGCAGATGGATTATAATATGGACCGTATTGAGGATGCCAAAAACGGAATACTTAATTTTGTCAAAAAACATCCTGAGCTTTCTTCTGAGGTAATGGGAATTGTGAATTCCTATGATGTGGATTTTTGAGCAAAAAAGTATTGACAGATTTTTTCGGTACATATATGATGGTTCTATATATAAAAGGCTGTGAAGAAGAGGAGTATCCGTATGTCGGCTTTCAGAGAGAGTCCGTCTGGTGCGAGGGCTTAAGTGTTCGGTACGGAGAAGTAGCTTTGGAGCTGAGACGGTGAACCCACAGTAGCCGTTTTCGTGTGATTTGCGTTAAGAATCTAATGAGATGACGTATTTTATTTACGTTAATAAAGGTGGTACCGCGGATATTTTCGCCCTTTGCATAGCAATATGCAAAGGGCTTTTGCTATGCACAAACATATTTACTGATATTATGCGGAAAGGAAGATTGGAATGAAAGAGTTAGAGAAGAATTATAACCCTTCTGAAATTGAGGACAGGTTATATGAAAAATGGATGAACAAGAAATATTTCAAGGCTGAGGTAAACAGAGACAAGAAGCCTTTTACCATTGTTATGCCGCCTCCTAATATTACCGGACAGCTTCATATGGGACATGCTCTTGACAATACCCTGCAGGATATATTAACCCGTTTTAAGAGAATGCAGGGCTATGAGGCATTATGGCTCCCGGGAACTGACCATGCTTCCATAGCAACAGAGGCCAAGGTTGTTGAGGCTATTGCCAAAGAAGGCCTTACCAAGGAGGATTTAGGCAGAGAGAAATTCCTTGAAAGAGTATGGGACTGGAAAAAAGAATACGGCGGACGCATTGTGAAACAGCTTAAGAGAATCGGCTCTTCCGCAGATTGGGACAGAGAGCGTTTTACAATGGATGAGGGCTGCAATAAAGCGGTTAAAGAAGTATTCGTTAATTTATACAATAAGGGTCTTATATACAGAGGTGAAAGAATAATTAACTGGTGTCCATGCTGTCTGACCTCAATTTCCGATGCAGAGGTTGAGTATGAGGCTCAGGCGGGACATTTCTGGCATCTTAGGTATCCATTATCAGATAACAGCGGTTATATTGAAATGGCCACCACGAGACCTGAGACCATGTTAGGTGATACTGCCGTTGCGGTTAATCCCAAAGATGAAAGATACAAGGACATGGTGGGTAAAACAGTTATACTTCCTCTGGTACACAGGGAAATTCCCATTATTGCAGACGATTATGTAGATATGGAATTCGGTACGGGCGTTGTTAAAATCACACCTGCCCATGACCCTAACGATTTTGAGGTAGGTTTAAGACACGGACTTCAGGTAATCAATGTTCTTACAGAGGATGCTAAAATTACAGAGGATTATCCTAAATATGCCGGAATGGACCGCTATGAGGCCAGAAAAGCCATTGTAGCCGATTTGGAGGCTGAGGGCGCACTGGTTGAGATAGAGGATTACAGTCATAATGTAGGCACCTGCTACCGCTGTCATACAACAGTTGAGCCAAGGGTTTCCAAACAGTGGTTTGTTAAGATGGAAGAGCTTGCAAAGCCTGCCATTGAGGCGGTTAAGTCAGGGGAAACCCGGTTCGTTCCGGAGCATTTTGACAAGACCTATTATCACTGGCTGGAGAATATTAAGGACTGGTGTATTTCCAGACAGTTGTGGTGGGGACACAGAATTCCTGCCTTTTACTGTGAGGACTGCGGTGAAATGGTTGTTACCAAGGAAGACAATCCGGTATGTCAAAAATGCGGCAAGGCCATGGTTCAGGATCCTGATACCCTTGATACCTGGTTTTCTTCTGCATTATGGCCCTTCTCAACCCTGGGATGGCCGGATAAGACTGAGGATTTGGAATATTTTTATCCTACTTCCACTCTGGTAACAGGATATGATATAATATTTTTCTGGGTTATAAGAATGATGTTCTCCGGAATAGAGCATACCGGTAAGGCACCATTTAATACTGTACTTATACACGGACTTGTAAGAGATTCCCAGGGACGTAAGATGAGTAAATCTCTGGGCAACGGCATAGATCCGCTGGAGGTTATAGACAAATATGGTGCAGATGCATTAAGACTTACCCTTGTAACAGGTAATGCCCCCGGTAATGATATGCGTTTTTACTGGGAGAGAGTGGAAGCCTCCAGAAATTTTGCCAATAAGGTATGGAATGCCTCCAGATTCATAATGATGAATCTGGAAAAGGCGGACAATCCGGATAATATGGATTTATCCCTGCTCACAGACGCAGATAAATGGATTTTATCCAAGGTAAACCGTCTGGCAAAGGATGTTACCGAAAATATGGAGAATTATGATTTGGGAGTAGCTGTTTCCAAGATATATGATTTTATCTGGGAAGAGTTCTGTGACTGGTACATCGAAATGGTTAAGCCAAGACTCTACAGCGATGATGATACTACCAAATCTGCTGCAATATGGACATTGAAGACGGTGCTTATTAATTCACTTAAGCTTCTTCACCCATATATGCCTTTTATAACCGAGGAGATTTTCTGTAATTTATCCGATGAAGAGTCTATTATGATTTCATCATGGCCTGAATTTAAGACAGAATGGGATTTTACAAAAGAGGAAAATGCCATTGAGACAATTAAGGAGGCTGTAAGAGGAATTCGTAATACCCGTGCCGGAATGAATGTTCCCCCGAGCAGAAAATCAAAAGTATATGTTGTTACCGATAATCCGGACATCCGGGATATATTTGAAAAAGGTAAAATATTCTTTGCTACCCTGGGATATGCTTCTGAGGTAGTTGTTCAACAGGATAAAACCGGCATTGATGAGGATGCGGTAGCTGTACTTATTCCCAATGCGGCAATTTATATGCCTTTTGCAGAGTTGGTAGACATAGATAAAGAAATTGAGAGACTTAAAGCGGAAGAGAAACGACTTGAGGGAGAGCTTAAGCGTGTAAACGGAATGTTAAATAACGAGAAATTCGTTTCCAAGGCACCCGCTGCTAAAATTCAGGAAGAGAAAGACAAACTAACCAGATACACCACCATGATGAATCAGGTACAGGAAAGACTTTCACACCTGTGTAAATAATCTCTTTAATAAACCGCGCGGGGCATGGCCCCGCGGATAGGAGAATCCGGTGAAAATCAGTGTAATAATACCATCATTGAATCCAGACGGAAAATTGACGGAAGTGGTGGAAGGACTGGTCAGAGAAGGGTTTAGTGACATTATTGTAGTTAATGACGGCAGTGATGAAAATCATATGGAACCCTTTAACAAAGTGGCAGAATATCCTCAGGTGACTGTCCTGAAACATGACCATAACTGCGGCAAGGGCAGAGCATTAAAAACTGCATATGAATTCTGTATCGCCAACAGACCGGAAATTGACGGCGTCGTCACCGTTGACGGAGATAACCAGCATCTTTCCAAGGATATAAAGGCCTGCTGTGAAGCTCTTCTTAAGCATGGAGATAAGGTTATTCTGGGATGCAGGAATTTTACCAAAGATAATATTCCTCCCAAAAGCAGGATAGGCAATAATATTACGAGATTTGTATTCCGGTTTATGTGCAGAATAAAAATATCCGATACCCAGACGGGTTTAAGGGCAATTCCTGCTTCGTATCTGCCCATGATGGTACAGATAAAGGGTGAGCGATTTGAGTATGAGACCCGGGTGCTTCTTGAGTGCAGACGCCATAATATAGAGTTTGAAGAGGTTGAAATAGATACCGTTTATATAGAGGAGAATGCTTCCACGCATTTTCATCCTTTTAGGGATTCCTTCAAAATATACATGGTTATTATCAGATATTTACTGGGGAATCTGTGGTCTTTTATTAAATATGTTATCAGTTCACTGCTTTCATTCCTGATAGATAACGGATTGTTCAGGCTGATTGAATTTATCATAGGAAGCAGTACCGACAGGGGGATGAAGATATTTCTTGCCACGGCTATAGCAAGGATTGTATCTTCTGTCTTCAATTTTTTTGTGAATCGCAAGGCTGTTTTTAAATCGGATGCCGGGATTGGAATAACCATGCTTAAGTATTATGCTTTGTGCATATGCCAGATGGGGGCATCCTACGGACTTGTTCTTCTGTTTTCAAACTTATTTAATGCCAATGACTGGTTTACCAGTCTGATAAAAATAGTTGTGGATTTGATGCTTTTTATCCTGAGTTATCAGATTCAGCGCAGATGGGTTTTTGCAGATAGCAGTAAAAAGGAGGAAGAATAATGGAAAATAATCCTAAAAGAAAGAAGAGGAATACCAAAGGTAAAAAAATAGCAAGGATAGCAGGAAGGGTGGGAGCCGTTATAGGAACCACACTGGCAGCCTTGGTTATAGGACTTTACGGTATGCTGTGGATATGCTGTCACGGTCCGTCAGAATCTGCCAGAGATTTATTTGTAGGCACATTTCTGGAAACAGGGGCATTAAAATTTGTCCCCAGCCTGTATTTTTCCAAAGAAGAAATCAAAGAAATTACCGGAAATAATTCCAGAAAACATACGGATGCTGAAGTGGATCCCGGCTTAATTGTTATTCCTGATGATAATAAAGGGGATGACAATAAACCTGATGATGAAACGGGACATAAGGATAATTTCGATGAAAACGGAGTGGAGATTGTTGAAATAGCAGGTCTTACCTATTCAGGAAAGCTTATGATAGTAAAAGATCCGTCAAAGGTAAGCGTTGCCACCATATATCCATGGTCCGACGACAACAAGAGTAAATACGGTGTCACATTGGATGAACTGGTATCCGGTGCAGGCGCAATTGCAGGAATTAACGGCGGAGAATACTACTCTGACGGAAACTGGGGAGGAAAACCCAAGGGACTTGTAGTGAGCAATGGTGTAATTCAGTATAATGCACCCCAGTACGGAGATGTAATGGTGGGATTTAACTCAGACAATATTCTGGTAATAAAGGATCTTACCGGAATGTCTGCGGACCAGGTTGCAGCCATGGTATCTGAGGAGAAAATCCGGGATGCAGTGAGCTTCAAGGACGTGGATGACGGTGACGATAACCATTTCACCAAACTGATTATTAACGGCGAACCTATACAGTTTACCGGAAGCGGAAGCGGAGCCAATCCCAGAACAGTTATCGGACAGCGTAAAGACGGAGCGGTTCTTATGTTTGTAACTGACGGAAGAGGACATGAGGGACATGTGGGTGCTACTGCGGCAGATTTAATAAGTGTTTTGCAGCAGTACGGTGCAGTCAATGCAGCTAACCTTGACGGCGGAAGCTCTTCCTCCATGTACTATGACGGAGAGTGGGAAATGAACAGTGTTACACTGTATTATGCCACATCATCATGGAGACTGCCTACGGGCTTTGTTGTAAAATAGGAGGGCTGATATGAGTAAGAAAAATTCTAAATTCTGGGTCGGTTTTCGTATATATGCAGCCGTTCTGGTAATATTTATTGCTGTTTTAATGATATATACCTATAATTCCATGAAAAAGTATGAAAAGGCCCAGCCGGGTATAGTTATGGATGAGCTGATTGCACAGATGGAAAAAGGTGATATTTCTCAGGTTAATCTGGCCGGAGGAAGTAAATTCGAAAATCTGTCAGGCTTTGAAGCGGAACTGGCATCTGCTCTTAAGGGCAGCGAGCTTACTTATGAGTTGAAGTCCACTTCCTATGATGAGGCAAAATACAGTATTTTAAAAGGCGAAGATGTGGTTGCAACAGCCAATCTTAAAGCATCCAACCACAGAGACATGTTTGCAATACTGACAATTTGTGACTGGAAGCTGGATTCAGTGGAGGCATCGGTATCCAAAGGCAGTAATACGGTTAAAATCACCATGCCTGCAGAATATACCGCATATGTCAATGATGTAGAGCTGGGAAAGGATGAGCAGAAGGGAGAACTTAAGGTCATTGAAGGACTTTCCTTTGTGGAAGAATATACTGCAATTCCGAAATTTATAACATATGAAGTAAAGGGCCTGGTAAACACCCCTTCCGTAAAGGTACTGGACAATAAAGGTAATCAGGTGGATATATCTTCCTTTGAAGATTTATCAGATATTAATATAGGTTATGCAAAGAGCACAATGCCGGAGGAACTTAAGAATTATGTAGCCCAGGCTGCCATGGATTATTCAAATTTCTTTTCCAAGGATTTGCCGGGAGGCTCCTTAAGCACTGCAGGTATAGAGAAATATTTTCCGGAGGGCTCTACATATATAGAGCTTGCAGAAAATTACCGTCTGCATGATATGTGGATGTACAGCGCCCATACGGGAACAGAATTTATTGACCTTAAGGTTGAGGATTATACAGTTTACAGCGATACACTTTTTTCATGTACAGTTTCCTTTACCAAGAGAATGATACTTTCTCTTAATGGGGAAGAAAGACTGGAAAATAATAATCAGATATATTATTATGTAAATATTGACGGCAACTGGCTTATTGCCGCATTAATGGACAATGTTAATAAATAATTTAAATATGGGGGTCAATAATGGGATACGAACAAGCTTTAAAAATCATGACAGAAGTTAAAAAATCAGTCAAAGGAAAAGATGCTGTTATCCAGAAGGTATTAATGGCAGTGCTGGCAAAAGGACACATTTTAATGGAGGATATTCCCGGGGTAGGTAAGACTACTCTTGCACTGGCTTTTGCCAAGGCCATGGATTTAAAACAGAGCAGAATGCAGTTTACCATTGACGTACTGCCTTCAGACGTAGTGGGTTTTTCAATGTATAATGCCAAGACTCAGGAATTTGAATATAAAGAGGGCGCAGTTATGTGTAATCTCTTTCTGGCAGACGAGATTAACAGAACATCTTCCAAGACACAGTCAGCTTTATTGGAGGCAATGGAGGAGGGACAGGTTACCGTTGACGGAATCACCAGAAAGATTCCTGAACCCTTCACTGTAATTGCCACACAGAATCCGGTGGGCTCTGCAGGAACACAGATGCTGCCTGAATCCCAGCTGGACAGATTTATGCTTAAGCTTTCAATGGGATATCCGGATGCAGGCAGTGAGGTGAGCATTCTTGAGGGCAAGCACGGAGCCAATCCTCTGGATGAGGTGGTAACGGTGGTTAATGGTGAAGATATTCTTGCCATGCAGCAGGAAGTGGAAAACATATATGTGGATAAAAGCATATACGAATACATGGTAATGCTTTGTGCCATTACAAGAAATCATCCAATGATAGAACTGGGAGTCAGTCCCAGAGGAACAGTGGCACTCGCCTGTATGGCCAGGGCACATGCTTACCTTTTCGGAAGAGCTTATGTAACACCGGAGGATGTACAAATGGTATTTCCGGATGTGGTGAAGCATCGTCTTGTGTTAAGCCCCAAAGCCAAGGTATCCAAAGTAGCGGTGGATACAGTCATAAAGACTGTTTTTGAAGCGGTACCGGTGCCAAGACCGATTCGCAAATAAGGAGAGCGGGATGATAGGACATATTATTGTATATTTACTGCTCCTTCTGGTATTATTTGTATTTAATGTAATTAATACGTCATATGTACCTTTTCTTCTGGATGTTATTTTTGCGGTGCTGTCCGCCACGGGACTTGCTGTCTTAGGTGTTTTGTATTTTAATGCAAGTGTACGGTTTGAAGAGGAAAATGCCGTATCCGAAAGAACCAGCAGATATCCGGTGAGGCTTATTATAGAAAATAAATCTTTTATACCCCTTACCCGGTGTCAGGTGATTATATACCTTATATCAGGTAATACGGACAAAAAACGTAAGGTAAGGATTAAAGCCTCCTGCAGCGGAAAATCAAAACAGGTCTGCGAGTTTTATGCAGGCTGTGACGACTGTGAAATCGTAACCATGAAGATAAAGGGCTTCTATATATTTGATTTTATGAATATGTTCTGCTTTCGCAAAAAAGCAGAGTCCTCAAGTATGCTTATTGTTATGCCTAAACTGCCGGACATAGATGTTATTCAGAAAATGTCATATGTTATCAGTGATGATGAGAATATGATTTATTCCGACAAAAAGCCGGGGGATGACCCAACGGAAATATTCGCCATAAGGGAATATGCAGGCGGTGATAAAATCCGTAATATCCACTGGAAACTTTCGTCCAAAAGAGACGGACTGATGGTAAAGGATTACAGCCTTCCCATACGGGAAAATGATTATGTTGTAATTGATTTGTTTAAGCCGGAACAGGATATTGGCGCAAAGGATTTGAAGGAGAATCTTAATCAGGTATTTGACCTGTTTTATGGACTGATTAATGCTCTTACCAAAAGGGGTTACGGTTTTAATGCCTGTTTTTATAAGGATGGGTATCGGACTTTAAGAATAGAGACACAGAATGACATATATTATCTTTTTACCCAGATATATGAAATTAAGCCTTATGACAGCAAGGGGGAGTGTGCTGCGGCTGTATTTTTCTCAGAGCATGACGGACAGAAAAAAAGAGTGTTTTATGTGACGGGATATCTGGATGAAAATACCCAGGGGCAGATGAGGCTTTTAAGTGAAACAGGAATCGTGTATTATTTGATACCAGGATATGTGAATAATTCATACATGCCGGTAAAATTTGAGGGGTAATATTATAATGATTGTTGATTGGAATAAAATAAAAAACTACATCACCACAACAATATTGGCATTTTTGGGAGTTCTGTCCCTTCAGATGTCTTTTTTGTATACTTTTTTTCAGGATGAAATTTACAGTATTCCGCTAATGGTACTGTTAATGCTGGTATGTTCTTTTACATTCTGCGGTTTTGCAGTATTTGCAAAGCATAAATGGATTGCTCCGGTGTGTGTAGCTGCTTTATTCGGAATATTTCTATGGAGTTCCTTTGATAAGCTGGTGGGCGGTTTCGGAATTGTTTTTAACAGTGTTGCTTCGGCGGCATCGGAATATTTTAATACTGAAGTTCTGTTCATAGATATGACAAAAACAATGACGAGATATGCTGAACCGGCAATGTTTCTATATTTGGCGGTAGCGATTATCTCCCTTATATATTCCTATACGATTGCCACCGGTAAGGCAGTGGCGGTTCCGCTTGTTATTACTGTCCTTGGTGTGGGCATACCGGTATTTTTGGAAGCATTTCCTTCTTTTTTCGCAGTTCTGTTTTCCATTGCGTATTGTGTTGTGCTGGTAATTGTATCCGGCTCATATATGAAAAATAATTCTGAAATCAGATTTAAAGCCGGTATTACCGGAATGATTGTGGGCGTGTTTTTATTAATATGCGGTGGTATAACCAATGCAGTTTCTCCGGCGGAAGAATATAAGCAGAACAGCTTTTTTGCAGATTTCAGGGAAGAATTCCGGAGCAGAATAAGTGACTTTCCCATTGAAAGGCCTGACGGCAAACCTGCACAATCAGCCACAAGCTCCATCGGAGGAGGTAAACTGGGCAATCTTGACCGGTTAACATTCAGCGGTAATGAAGTGCTTAGTGTAACCCTTCCTGCCATAAAGGATAAGGTTTATCTCAAAGGATATATAGGCAAGGACTATACCACTGAACAATGGCTGGAGCCCGATCCGGAAGATTATAAAATGATTTTTAACAGTCTGGAAGAGTACGGATATGCCCAGCAGCTTATGGTGGGGTTATATCTGGATGATTTGGGAGAAATGGGCCTATTAAACGGATTCAGGGCTGATATGAAAATAGAAGCCAAAGCAGCAACGGCGGGAAGGCTTTTTTCTCCTGTGTATACAGCACCCCAGATAGGTGTTACATGTACAGGTGACGGACCTGTTAATGAATACCCGAAAGGTTACTGGGTTGAATATTATTCAGTTTCCTACGACTGCTTTAACATTGAGAAAATGCTTAAGGACTGGGAAAACCGGGAAAATCCTTATGAGAAATGTGCTGATCTATATAGAGGATATGTATATGATAATTATCTGGATGTTAATACTCCCATGGCAGATGAGCTTAGCAGACAGTGGGGAAGCTATCCTATAGACAACGCCGCTGACAGATTTGCCCTGGCGAAGGATATCAGGGAATATCTTGATGATAATTACACTTATAATGCTGCACCGGGTAAAGTTCCCGGGGGTAAGGATTTTGTGGAATATTTCCTGAAGGAGACCAAAGAAGGGTATTGCACTTATTTTGCCACCTCTGCAGTCATGATGTTCAGAAGTGCAGGAGTTCCGGCCAGATATGTGGAAGGCTACAGCTTTTCGGTAAACGGTAAAGAACAATCAACCAATACGCGTCCTGTTTCAGTAAACGGACAGGAGGCAGAGCCTAAAAATTACTGTACCGTGAGTGTGCAGGATTACTGCGCCCACGCATGGGTAGAATTTTATGTGGATGGAATCGGCTGGATAGATTATGAGGTAACTCCGGGCAATGGCGGCAGCAGTATGGACATTACACAGGAGCCGTCTTCTTCTGAAGAAGAGGAGAGTAATACATCTTCTGTTGAACAGACTACACCTGAAAATACTTCTGAGCCTGTCAATCCGTCTACACAGCCCCCTTCTTCCCATGACCCGGGAACACCTACTACAGAGGGTGACAGTGAGAGCAGGACTCATAATTTCAAGCTTTCACAGAAAGCGGAGAGAATAATACTGATTACTTTCTTCGGCATAATATTTGTCGTAGTAATTGTACTTCTTGTTGCTCTGCGTCATAAAAAAGTGGAAAAAGCTGAAGAAACTATTTATAATAATGACAAGTCCCGTCAAAGCGGTGCCAGTATCATCTCAGGTTATAAACGCTTTGAGAAGCTTATGAAGTATTGCGGATATAAGAGAGACGGGCATATGCCATATATGGATTTTGCAAAACTGACGGAAAAGGAATGCTTTGCAGTGGGTGAAGGAGAAGCCTGCAGACTAACGGAACTGTTTGAAAAGATAACCTATTCCCACATGGATATTTCCGCTGAGGAAATAGAAGAATTCCGTGGAATAATCCGGTCAATCCGCAGAAGAATCTATGATAATATGGGTATATTCAAAAAGATTATATTTGTTTATATTCTCAATTACTGATGGAGGACAATATAATGAAAAAAACACTGAAAATTTTTACGTTTTTCCTTGCATTTGTCGTGGTTTTGGGTGCAGCCGGCATTAATGTCGGAGCAAAGGAAGACGGAAGGGATATAGTTATTGTAATTGATGCAGGACACGGAGGAAGCGACCCGGGTACCCAGGCAGTAACCGGAGCTTATGAGAAGGACTGTAATCTTGCCATTGCCCTTGCCATGAAAGAGGAACTGGAGACCTACGGCAAAGTTAAGGTATATCTTACAAGGTCGGAAGATGAATGGCTGACCAATACAGGGCGTGCCATGGCCGCCGCTGCATTGAAGGCTGATTTTCTTATCAGTATCCATAATAACAGCGGTTCCGCAACCAATACGGGGGCGTTGGCATATCGTTCGGTAAATTCATATTACAGCGAAGCCACCAATGATATGTGTAATCTTATTTTGGAAAATCTGGCAGCAACCGGACTCCATAACGGGGGGGTACAGACAAGGGTTTCAACCCAGTATGACTACGAGGATTATTATACAATAATTGCGGAAGGCGTGCGTGCAGGAGTTCCTACCGTTATAGTGGAACATTGCTTTTTAAGTAATCCCAAGGATGCGGCTGTAATTACCAATGAAAACGGTACGATTAACAGTGATGCTGCTACGGCCATGGGAAAGGCAGATGCCACCGCAGTGGCTTCCTATTTCTCCCTGGTTAAAAGGACTGCTACGGCAGACAATGAGACAACGGTTACACTGGAAAAATCCTATTCGGTTACGCTTAATGCTCCGGGAAGTACAGGTAAGACAGTAAACTGGTATTCCGTTGACGATTCAGTGGCCAAAGTATCAAAGGACGGAGTAGTTACTGCCGCGGGAACAGGTACCACTAATGTTGTATACAAGTTTTCCGACGGTACAACAGGCTCATGTACAATAGAAGTTCCTGCATCAAAGCCGGTGGCACTGGTGGGTGCTGTTGACCCTACCTTCTATTCTTCAGCGGCAGAACTGGAAAAAATTGATTTAAAGTCCGTATTCGGATTTGTAATGTATTCTGACGGTTCTTCTGTTAAGGTTAAGCCTGATTATGTAGGTTCTGTTGATTATGAGGCAGCAGGCATTCAGGATATTACCGTAAAATACGGTGAATTAAGCGGATTTGTAAGAATTGTACAGAATTCTTCACAATACATTCCGGAGGTTACACTTCCGGCTGAAACTGACCCTTCGGAGGATGAGACACCTTCGGAAACCCAGTCCGGAACACAGAACGAGTCTAAAGGGGAAGATAAAGAAGAAAGTGATAAGGACAATCTTATCAAAATTTTGAAATTCGTTATTATTTTTCTTGTTGTTCTGATTATAGGAATAGTTATTTTTATGATAGAAAGTTCAGTTAGAAGAAAACGCGGACACAGAAGAAGACGCGGGCGCAGGAGGTATTGATTTGAAAAAGATTTGTGGCTTAGTTCTTGGTTTAATAATGGGTATGCTTGTTTTCGCAACGGTGTCTGAGGATGTTTATGCCAAAGATGAAGACGGGGATATTGTTATTGTGGTAGATGCGGGACATGGAAGTGTAGACGGCGGGGCCTATCAGAACGGTATAAGCGAACAGAATATAAA
>JBJEND010000116.1:0-2537 GCA_051880015.1 Butyrivibrio sp.
TATTTTCTTCAGTTATTGCCACATCCCCGTCAAAAATGCAGCATTCAAAATATGTATCCGGCCTCAATATAGACGTAAAGGCCTCTGCATAATTATTTTTATTTATCCTGTGTATGCTCCAGCCTTCTTCCGAATAGAACCTGGAATACACATAACTATCCCCTGCCCAGCAATGAAATGTTCCGTCAACGGTGGTCTCTATATCTTTTGTTTCCAAATCAATAACAAAAGTAGTATCCTTCAGGCTTATTTTGTTCATACCGTTGGCAAAAAGATATCTGCCGTCCTCTGAAACAGAATTCACATTGCGTATTGAATACTCATATGATTCTGCCTTATCCAGAACGACGCTGATTTCTCCTGTTGAAAAATTTACTTTCTTAATGGAATTTTCATCGATGTAAAATATTCCGCCATTTCCTACAGCCTTTGTTCCGGTATAAAACGTGTTTTGAGGCAGGCTTATACTCTGGACAGTCTTATCTTTAACAACCCACATTTTACCCGTGCTCCCCTCCGCTATAACTATAGGAGAGACAGACAGTACGGAATATTCCACAACCGCCTCCCGGTTCTCATTAATATCTTCAACTGTACCCATCCAGCTTAAATTACCATACTCTAATGAAAACAGGTATGTCTCCAGTCGTGTATATTCCGGATTAATAAACAGAATCAGCAGATTATCCTTGTCATAAAAGCATACTCTCTCTACAAGCATGCCATTCATTTTAATGACATCCTTTAAAGAGATAATTGCTCCATCCTGGATTCTGTAGTCATCCAGATTAATTTTTTTGTAATCCGCACTTTGCAGTTCCTGTTTGGTTGACAGCGTGTATTCCTTATTAATGTAGGTGCTTTCATTACGGCATCCCGCAAGAGCCAGTAAAACAGAAACAACAAATACAGCTCCGAATAACTTTTTCTTCATAAATTCTCCGTTCTTAAATTATTCAACGGTTATTCTCTCATTCTTATGTATTAAATCCAGATATTCCTTGGCCTGATCCACGGTAGCCTGATCAGGTATCATTACGTAAGCTGCCAGATTAGGCATTGAAAAAGAGTACTCCGTTGAGCCCGTACCATTCACGCTATATGTCTGAATATCCCATGAAGGCATCTCATCAAGCTGCATCTTGACAAGCTCTGATATTTTCTCCTGGGGCATACTGGTAATCATACTGTTAGAGACTGCTGACATAACATTGGTATAGTTTAACAGCATCTCTTTGGACATCATTTTATTGATTACGCCTTTAATTACTTCCATCTGATTACGTCCACGCTGTTTATCACCATCCGGGAAAGAATACCTCTCTCTGGCAAAGCCGAGAGCCTGAATACCATTCATCCTGTTCATTCCCACATTATAATGGAAACCTCCGTGATAAGCCGTGAAATCATATGCTGAATATACATCTACTCCTCCCAGGGCATCTATTATCTCCACAAAACCTGTAAAATTAACCTTGAAATAATAATCAATATTAATTCCGTACAGCATCTCCAGTGTATCCATGGACACATCCACACCTCTGCCCCCTGCATGTGTCAGTTTATCAGGCACTCCGTTAGAAATACTTAACGGAACGTAGTAATCCCTTGGTGTACTTAATAGCAATATCTGATGTGTCTTGGTATTGATTGTACATATAATATTTACATCACTGTTACGATTTTCATTAGGACTTCCGGTGGTATCAATACCACTAAAATATATGCTGAAACAGTCATCCGATGTGAGATAGTTTTCATTATTATTGTCATCTGCTATTACTTTCTCAATGGAGTAGCTCATTACACATTTTATCCGGGATTCAAAATTTCTGTATCCTTCCATATCTTCCAGCATGGACAGATAATTGCTGTTCATAATAATGGCATCTATATCCTCGGCAAGAAGAGCATCGGCAAGTTCTGTTATACCTTCATATTCATCAACTTCGATTTCTGCCTGCAGGATACTCTCTATTTTGGTAACAGTGTTGTCAGTATCATCCCGCTCAATATTGCTGATGATACCGTAAACTGCATTTTCCAAATCTACAATACTCTCCGCAGTATTCTCCTTAAGTACATATACCCCCATGGCAGACACCTTGGTATAGGAGCCCGATATCTCCTCCAGGGTTCTGTATGTAGCATTAATATAAAAACTTCCTGCTGCCATAATTATTGACATAAATATGGAAAGCACCTTGGTCACCACTCCGGGGATAATCCATCTCTGGGTTATGGCAGTTACAAAACAAAATAAAACTAAAAGTATATCTATTAAAATTTTAAATTCAAAAGGCAGAATATCCAGATAAGCAAGCATTACAATAAGAACTATCGTTGCAACAAGCTGTACTCCTGCACAGGCAAATCCGATAATTCTTAAGATCTTATCTCTCTTTTTTCTGGCAAGCCGTTCTGCTTTTGATAATTTTTTCTTATTCATAATATTTACCTGTTCTTTCTTTGGTTATAATATTCTTATACGCTTTTATATTATAATTCTACTGTATAAAAGGTCAATTCCTATTTAC
>JBJEND010000117.1:0-2536 GCA_051880015.1 Butyrivibrio sp.
CTCACTCTCTCCGATTTCAAAATGATCCGTCAGACCGTTATCGGTCATTTCCTCTCCCGGCCATCCGGAATTTTCTTTAACGGTGGAATAAGTGGTTTCATCATATACATATGCACTTATCTTGCTCTTCCATGAATCCGGCTTAACAAATGAAATCCGGGTGCCGGCAGGGATGGCATCAAGCTTCTTGAAAATATATGTAATGCAGGTGCCTTTACCTTCCTTATTGGTTCCTTTTAATGTAAGGGTAACTGTTTCAAGAGGCTTCAAATCTGCACCGATTGTAACGGTATCTCCATTGGTAAATGCAATTTCATTGCCGCCGTTAATGGAGTAAACTGAAGTTGCGGTGTTTTCTGCCACCAGAGTAACCTCTTTGGAGTCACCGATAATGTTGGAATTGGTGTCATCAGCCACTTTAACCACTGCTGCAACAGGTACATCTGCATATCCGTCATTGCACAGAACAACAACTGAACCGGCAGGTACTTTTCCGGAAATCTCGCCGTTTTTAACCACATAAGCAGTTGTATTGTCAACTCTGTTAATATAAGTACCGTCTTTTAAAGCTGTCTTTGTGGTGAATTCATAATCGGATGAAGCGCTGTTAATGATGACAAGACCTCTTTCACCTCTTTCGATGAAAAGGGCAGCGTTATATCCGTCTACATTAAACATGTTCTCACTTTCACCAACCATTGCATTACGGAAACGGTTTACGGCTACTATTGTTGGATCCTTGTATAAATTATCTCCGGCCATACCGATTTTGTTAAATGTACCCCATACATTCTCCTTGTTGGCACCATAGGGTCTTGAGAAGAAGAGAGGAGTGCCTTTGCCCCTGGCAGCAATAATTGACCAGCCGATAATTATATGGTCATTGGTTATGTTGGAACTGGTTCCGCCGTCTTCCGTATAGTTATCATGGGATTCTACCCAGGTAACAACATCGGTTTTGCCACCCACGCACAGGTCTGAAACCTTACTTGCGGACAGGTTCTTGGTAATGATTGCGCTTCTTATGTTGGAGCCGTAAGTGCTGGCAGTGGTGGCTCCGATTATGTCAATATAGTCGCTGATTCTTTCACCGTCACCCTGAAGTACCTCTCCGTAGTTGAAAATGGTGTCGGCATTGTCAATTTCCGTGGTAACCCTTTCCCAGAAATTATTAGGAAGAGAAGGGTCATCCTGAGGATCGTCCGGAAGACCGATATGCTTTGCTGTATCATAACGGAAACCGTCAACACCACATGCGATACAGTCATTCAGGAATTTGATAAAATAGTTCTGAAAATCAGGATTCTCGGTATTAACATCATAAAGTCCGGCCATTGCCCAGAGAGTACACTGGGCTCTGTCACTGTAGTTGGAAATAGTTTCCTTACCGTTTGTATGGTATAGCTTTGACATACCGCCTACAGCATCCAGAAATGTCTGAGAAATAGCGTCCTCATTCTTGGTGGTGTGGTTAGGAACAACGTCTACTATAACCTTAATGCCGTATTCTTCGGCAGTCTGGCACATGGTGATAAATTCATCCTTGGTGCCCAGCTGATAGTTACCGATGGTCCAGTCCACAGGCTGATAATGGTAAAACCATTTTCCGGAGCCGAATAAATCCATTCCTCCGTCACCGCCGTCGTAGCATAAGTTAACGGGTGAAGTCTGGATTGTGGAAAATCCTGCCGATGCAATGTCCTCCATTGATTCTGTAATGGTTTTGAATGACCAGGCAAAACAGTGGAGAATGGCTCCGTCTTTGATGTTGTCTGTAAGACCGTAGCCCTCGGGAACATTGGTATACACCGGATCTCCTATGGCAGGATCGGTGCTTTGCTCCCCACTTGAACTTTCATTGACACTGTTGTTTGAAGAAGTATTACTGCTGCATCCTGCCAATGAAGCAACCAATACAGAAGCGGTAAGCAACAGCGCCGCAATTTTCTTAAATTTCAATTTTTCATCCTCCTTTTCTTTAAAAAGAACAAAATGTCCTAATATTATTCTATAACATTATTGCCGATAGGACAAATATAAATTTTTTTTGTTTCATTTAGGAAATTTAAAATGTTGCTACAATTAAAACAGTTGTGCTATACTGTTATACAATGAATTTGAGAAACAGTTAGGAGAAATTTAATGGCCTCAACAGAACAGAGCAGAATCAGAAATTTTTGTATAATTGCACATATAGATCATGGTAAATCCACTCTTGCAGACAGAATAATAGAGAAAACAGGTCTGCTTACCAGCAGGGAGATGCAGAATCAGGTCCTTGATAATATGGACCTTGAGCGTGAAAGAGGAATTACCATTAAGGCTCAGGCAGTCAGAACCATATATAAGGCCCGGGACGGAGAGGAATATATATTTAACCTGATTGATACTCCGGGGCATGTGGATTTTAATTATGAAGTATCCAGAAGTCTTGCTGCCTGTGAAGGAGCAGTGCTGGTTGTGGATGCAGCCCAGGGAATAGAGGCTCAGACCCTTGCCAATGTATATATGGCTATTGACCATAATCTTGAAGTAT
>JBJEND010000118.1:0-2511 GCA_051880015.1 Butyrivibrio sp.
ATGATGGGAATATTGTATCTGGTAGCAGTCGCAATCTCATTCATATTCATACGGAAACAGCCGTCACCGGCAATATTGATAACTGTTTTATCCTTGCAGCCCATCTTGGCTCCTATAGAGGCTCCGAGACCATAGCCCATGGTTCCCAGTCCGCCGGAGGTCAGAAGGGTTCTTGGCCTGCTGTAGCGGTAATACTGGGCAGCCCACATCTGGTGCTGGCCTACCTCTGTGGTGATAACGGCGTCGCCACCTGTTACCTCATAAATCTTCTCAATGATATATGGGCCCGTCAGGGCATCCTGATTATATCTGAGAGGATACTGTTCCTTCATATCCATAATCTTATTAATCCATTCAGTATGGTCAAGCTGACCGAGATTAATATTAACAGCTTTAAGGATTGCTTTAATATCTCCGATAATGCAGGCATCCACCCGGATATTTTTGTTGATTTCCGCAGGATCGATATCAAACTGAAGGATTTTGGCATTGGGGGCAAATCTTTTGGTATCTCCGGTTACACGGTCTGAAAATCTTGCACCTACAACAATTAATAAATCACATTCCATTACTCCGAAATTGGAGGTTTTGGTACCGTGCATTCCCAGCATTCCCGTATATAAAGGACTTGTACCGTCAAAGGCCCCTTTACCCATAAGAGTATCTGTTACAGGTGCATTAACCTTATCTACAAACTCCTTAAGCTCCTTATCAGCTCCTGCTATGACTGCACCTCCGCCTACGAAAATAAAAGGCTTCTTAGATGCTTTAATCATATCTACCGCATTTTGTACTGACTCCGGAGTAATGTTTTCCTTGCTGATTTTAATTTCTGCAGGAATTTTTTTGATATATTCTGCCGTTTTGGCTGTAACATCCTTAGGAATATCCACAAGTACCGGGCCGGGTCTTCCTGTTTTGGCAATGCGAAAGGCGTTTCTCAAAGTGTCTGCCAGCTTATTAACATCACGAACTACATAATTATGCTTGGTAATGGGCAGGGTTACTCCGGCAATATCTATCTCCTGGAAACTGTCCTTACCTAAAAGCGGCACACCCACATTACATGTAATGGCTACAAGAGGAACCGAATCCATATATGCCGTGGCAATTCCGGTAACCAGATTAGTGGCACCGGGACCTGAAGTAGCAAAGCATACGCCGACCTTACCGGTCGCCCTTGCATAGCCGTCTGCCGCATGGGAAGCCCCCTGCTCATGGGATGTTAAAATATGTGTTATCTCATCAGAATGTTTATAAAGTTCATCATATACATTTAAAATTGCACCTCCCGGGTAACCAAAAACCGTATCCACGCCCTGTTCCTTAAGGCACTCAATTATTATCTGTGAACCATTTAACTTCATAAATCTATCTCTCCATTTATTTTACATTTAATACTGCACCTTTATCTGCAGATGTAACCATCTTAGCATAACGGGCAAGATAACCCTTGGTAACCTTAGGTTCTCTTGGCTGCCATTTAGCCCTTCTGGCTTCGAGCTCTTCATCACTTACATCCACATTAATCGTATTGGCCGGAATATCTATCTTAATGATATCTCCTTCCTCTATAAGAGCAATAGGTCCGCCCACTGCTGCTTCAGGAGACACATGGCCGATGGAAGCTCCTCTTGAGGCTCCGGAGAAACGTCCGTCCGTAATAAGTGCCACGCTGGAACCTAATCCCATTCCTGCAATGGCAGATGTAGGATTGAGCATTTCCCTCATGCCGGGACCTCCCTTAGGTCCTTCATAACGGATCACAACCACATCACCGGCAACGATTTTGCCACCCTTAATAGCTGCAATAGCATCTTCTTCACAGTCAAATACCCTTGCCGGGCCTTCATGGACGAGCATCTCTTCCACAACTGCAGAGCGCTTAACCACACATGAATCCGGTGCAACATTTCCACGGAGAACCGCAATTCCGCCGGTAACACTGTAAGGATTCTCCACCGGACGGATGACCTCAGGATTCTTATTAATGCATCCTTTTATATTTTCTCCAACGGTTTTACCTGTAGCGGTAATCAAATCCAGATTAAGGAGATTTTTCTTGGACAATTCATTCATAACCGCATATACTCCGCCGGCTTCATTAAGCTCCTCCATATATGTGTGTCCTGCAGGAGCAAGGTGGCAGAGATTAGGCGTTCTGGCACTTATCTCATTAGCTATGTCAAGGTTAAGCTCCACGCCTGCCTCTCTTGCTATAGCCGGAAGATGAAGCATTGTGTTGGTAGAGCAGCCTAAAGCCATATCCACCGTAAGTGCATTCATAAAAGCTGCCTCCGTCATAATATCAAGAGGACGGATGTCCTTCTCCAATAATTCCATAACCTTCATGCCTGCATGCTTTGCAAGCTTAATTCTGTCAGAATATACCGCAGGAATTGTTCCGTTGCCCTGAAGTCCCATACCGATGGCTTCAGTAAGACAGTTCATGCTGTTGGCGGTGTACATTCCTGAGCAGGAGCCACAGGTAGGACAGGCCTTATTCTCATA
>JBJEND010000119.1:0-2477 GCA_051880015.1 Butyrivibrio sp.
TAATGTTTTTCTTTTCGGACAGCATATACCGAAACAGTGTGTCCTTATTATTTCTATTTGTTTTTAAATTCATGGTAACTCCCTGGGCGACTGCGCCTTGATAGATTTCTTTTGAAATTCCGGAATATAAGATGTTTTGAAGATAACATATACGTGAAGGTAATTCAATTAAGAGAATATAAATTTTTTATGATAAAAATTTAATAACTTAAGATGTCAGAAAATGAATGTGTAGATTTTATACTTTCATTGAGGATAAATAGGGCAGAGTCTTTCCACTCTGCCTTAAATACTTAATATTTGTTAAGTTGAACTGAATCAATGATACCTGAATAACGCCATTCAGTATATTCAATATCAACAAATTCTATCTTTATAAATTTTTTATCTGTTATGTCAACAGTAAAATTAAATGGATCTGTTTTAGCATTTACATTAGGACTGGAATATATCAGCTCATCATCACCATAAATTTCTATTTTATAAATTCCATAAGTAAGTCCTTCGTTGCAATAAGCTATTGTTCCGGAAATGCTTTTATATTGGCGGTTTACATAATATTCAATTCTTGCATCTCCTTTACTCACTATACAATCTTCAAATGAATTACCAAGGTAATCCTCTTCATAGGATGAATAATTCCACCTATTGGTTGCTGAAAAATAGTCCATGGAAGTTAATCTGACCGGGGCCAAACTCGTATAATACTCTTTTTTATCGGTAAATGCTGTATCCTCAGAAAAATAGTTACTGTATTCATTTAATTTATTTAACGCTGCAGTGTGACCTGATGAATTAAAGGCTGTTTCCGCCTCATTCAATACATATGTAAGGAATTCGCCATAATATTTTTCATGCAAATCGTTTACAACTTCATTATTATAGCCGGACAATTTGTCTAATTCGTTTAAAGCCAAACTATAATCCCCATTATTATAATAAGATTTTGCCTTTTCTATAGTTCCATTAATGATATTATTATCCTGGTCAACCTCATAAGCCTTTATCTGAATCTGAATATCAGTATCATTCTCCAGAATTTTATCCGCTTCCTTTAATACGGCTATGGCACTTAAATAATCTCCTTCAGATGCGTAAGTAGCGGCATCGGCAAGTACGGCAGTTCGAAATGCGTTTACAGCCTCCTGTTTACGGGATTTAGCAGTATCAAAATAACTGTCTTCCACGTCCACATTGGAATAATTAATAATAGCATTTTTGTAATCATTTTTTTCCATGTAGTGTTCAGCGGACTTAAAGGCTGTTCTTGAATCATGTATTTTGTCAACGTATTCTTCCGCAGCACTGATGTCATTAGAAAGAGATTTCATTGATAAAGATTTAATTGCCGTAATAATATCCTTCATCTGCTCATAGGTGATTTGCTCTTCATAGTACAGATTTTTATTTTCTTCAATATGCTCCCGAAGATTTTCAGCTAATTTTTCGTATTTATCCGGGTCGTCTTTAATTTTCTCATCATATACAGACTTTGCATTTGAATAATCCCCTGCTTCAATGTATTCAACGACTTTATTTACATAACTGTTTTTCTCTGACAAAAAGTTAATGCCAAATACACCGGCTGCAATTACAAGTAAAGCAACGATAACTATGGGAATGATAAAAAGCTTTTTCTTTTTTTCA
Organism: Butyrivibrio sp.; assembly: GCA_051880015.1. Classification (GTDB taxonomy): domain Bacteria; phylum Bacillota; class Clostridia; order Lachnospirales; family Lachnospiraceae; genus Eshraghiella. Next base: position 1,648 of record JBJEND010000119.1, read on the forward strand.
CGGGTTATATTAGTACCACTGTCCAGAATCTCCTCTATATTCGTCCCGCATTTAATGCAAAATCGGGATTTTTGCTCATTAACTGTACCGCATTCAGGACATACTATATCAGTTCTACGTTCTTCCATACTCAATCTACTTTGTTAAAATAATACTTATTTTAATCTGGTTCCGCAGATATTACAGTAATTTCTTCCAACGGGCTGGAGTTCTCCACAGAAAGGGCAAAGTATATTTTCGCCATTTTCAGTTTCCGATGGAACAACAACTGTGTCATTCTGTACAGAGGTATCGACCTTTATTTTTTCCGGAACAACAGTTGTCTCATTCTTAACCAGCTTGTTTATTCCTTCTCTTATTTTGTCCGTATTATCAACAAGCTGTCCGTATGAATAAAGCACCAGATTGGAAAGCCAGGCTGTGAGGAAACCTCCGGCCATTATCAGCAATCCCCAAAAAAAGCCTGCATTTTTCATAAATACTATTCCGCAAATAAAAGCGGCAAGAAACTCCAGCCAGAAAACTACCTGAACCAGGCCTTTAATTTTTGAACCAACATTATCAAACATTTTTTTCCTCCTGTGTATTAACGATACCCAAAATTTAAATCTACAAATACTTTAGTGACAATTCTTGCACCATATAAATATTCTCCATCTATTATCGAATAACCTGCCCAGCCATCAGTACCATCTTTGTTCCTATTATAATAATATGTACTGTATACTCCTTCTGAAATTTCTTCAATATAGTAATCATATGAATATTCATTTATATCAGATGCACTGTACACATGGGCATCCCAACTGGTATTTATTAAATACCAATCC
>JBJEND010000120.1:0-12219 GCA_051880015.1 Butyrivibrio sp.
CTTGAGGCTTAAGTTTCTCAATCTCTTCCACTATTTCCGGCGCACCCATGCCTTTATCTGCCATGATTGCAGCTTCTATAACAAGCAGTCCCATTCCGGTTGAAAGATTATCTGAATCCACGACATAAATTCTGTCCTCCATTTCAAGCTCTGCAACAGCCATTTTCATAACATTACTAGAAGAAGACATCTGTCCGGAGATGCAAAAAGCCAGCAAATCGCTGCCGTCCTCTGTGAGTTTTTTGAAAAAATCCATAGTTTCCGCAACAGAGGGCGCCGAGGTGTGGGGTGTGGTTTTATTAGCATCAGACCACTTGTATATATCTTCCGGCCCTATATTTTTTCCGTCCTCATATTCCTTATCCCCAAGAATAATATGAAGTGGTAAAATGTTTATATTATATTTGTCCGTCAGTTCCTGCGATAAATCACATGTACTGTCTGAAATGATTTTAACGCCCATCCTTTTGTCCTTTCCTTAATAGAGATATTTACAGCATAACCGGAATATTGTTTCTTTATTTGACTTTTTTGTAAAAAAGTATTAAAATTCTCCAAAACAGGAGGTTGGAATGTTGAAAAAAATATTAATTTTACTTACGGCTTTGGTACTTACTTTTTCCATGTCAGGCTGTTTCCCTTTAAATGCTGTCAAAAATGCATTTGTCCAGGAAAAAGAAATAGAGACTGTTATTAAAGAAAACGTTGAGACAAAAGAGCCTGTTAAAGAAGAGCCCACGACAGAAGAACCCACGACAGAGAAGCCCACAACCAAAGAACAGGTTACAGAAGAACCTGCAACCAAAGATCCCGGTCCAAAAACTGTTGAAGAGTTTTACAGTAATCCGGTTCAGGAAGCCATTAACAATGCACAGCTTAAGCAGCTTAAGGAGTATTATGCTTCACTGTATTCAGATATAAACTTTGGCTATGTGGGTAATACAGTTATATACGAATATACCTATCTTGATGAGCTTGACCCAGAAATAGCTTTTGCCGCCCTCGATGCAACCTTTACTCCGGAGGTTATTCAGGAAATGTTAGTTCCCATCGAAGAAGAAACCGGCATCTCAGATGTAGAACTTCAGATTATTTTTAATAATCCTGACGGAACTGAAATTTTCAACAAAACATATACCAGATAATACATTTATTAAAAAAAGCGGCTTCTGACCTGTTGGGTCAAACGCCGCTTCTTTTTATTGAAACCGTCTGTTTAGCATTTTACGCACTGGCTGTACTGCTGTTTTACCTGATTAACCTTATTCTGTTCCGCTTCCGGAGTAGGATAATAGCCCTTGTCATGCATCATCTTAAAAACATCCTGCTGAATATCATGTTCTTCTTTGAGAATATGCAGCATTGTCTGTCTCACGTCCTCGTGCACGCACTCATTGGCATAAGTATTAAAATTGCCTGTAGAACTTTTCTGTGCCGCCAGCGCATCGCCTAAAATCTCTTTTTCGGTATAAATCCCTTCCATAATTCGCCCTCCTAGGATAATTTTGAATAGAGCTCGTTGAAATGGCTCTGATGCTTTTCAGAAATGTTTGTCATCTTATCCCTGAGTTCAGGCGTTTTTGCATGTTCTGCAAGCATCTGAAATTTCTTTACCAGAAGTTCTTCTTCAGATAACAAATCTTTAATTGAAGATAATTCTTTCTCCGACAACTGTGTCATGGTATTTCCTCCTGTTACTGTTTTCTTCTAATTCCGTACCACACGGAAACGTTAACAGTATGTGGAGGCAGAGGGCGAAATATACTTTATTTATGTATAATTTCTTTAAGGGATTTTTTACTATTTATTTTCACAAATCCTGCACCGAGGATAGCTGCTGATGCTGCCAGTAATATAACGAGATATTTTATCGGCATTCCATTATCTCCCACCGGAATATTTTCGGTCTTAGGCTGAATAGTGTAGGTGGTCCATCCTCTTGATAAACCAAGCCAGGTTCCGTCTGACTCCAGGTATACCCAGTATCCGTCATCATTGGACACCGTTTCAGCATATACATGATAGGTTCCTGCTTTGGAAGGTGCTCCATTCAGTCTTTCACCCGGTTTACCGTTATTATCGGTGTAATAGGTAAGGGCAAGTTCAACGTCCTTGCGCTCTTCTCCCCCATAGTATACATGGAAATACGGCGTCAGATCAAATGCTGTTCCGTTTTCAGTAAAGGTCTCATCATATGCACGGCTTACTATAACCGGGCAGTATGTATACCACATGTTGGATAAAAGTGTCTCCCGCAGTTCTGCTTTTTCTTCTGCTGTTTTTGCACGATATCCCGCATCCATATAAGTCAGGTGGTTAAGCAACTCATATGCCGCATATTCCATTCCTTCCTTATCCGGTTTGGCAAAAATTGTATGAAGGGAATAGTATGCGCCATTGTCATAGAAATAAGTTGCACTTTCTTTTACATTTTTATCATTAATAATTACGATGCAGTCATTATAGTAGGAATTAATATTATAGTATGCCAGGCTTGTAGCTATGCTGGCTGCGTTATATACCGGAACAATCTTTCCGTTCTCATCATAGGTCAGTCCGAAGAATGTGTCCTTTGCAGCCGTACCTATGCCTGACTCCTCTGAAATCGAATTAACTGCAATAAAATTAAAATAAAGTTTGGTTTCTTTGAACGGCTCAATACTAAGGATTTCCTCTGCAAACTGCAAAGCCAGTTTTTCAAATTCATCCTGCTCCTCTGCTGTAAAACCTTCGCCGTAAATAAGAATATTCTTATTATTTGATCCGTCTATGGCACCATAATAATACGGGTCATTATTGTCAACTATTCTGTTGGTGTTGAATGCAATCTGATAGTATGCACTCTTAGAAGCCAGGGGGTCACCGTTAGTATCATAAATATTAACTGTTACTTCATATGTTCCGGGAGCTGTGGGGCCTTCAGGAGATGTATATGTTTCCCCTTTGGTGTAGTCACCGATGGAATAATCATATACATAATGTTCTACTGCATATTCACCCTCACCGGCATCCGGGGTATCAGTATACATATAACTGTAGTAAAAATCATACAAATAATAGCCGTAACTCTGCTCCCCTTCGTAAATAATCTCAAGAGAATATTCATCATCATATTCTACAGCATATTCCAAAGGTGCCGGAGTACCATCCTGCTTCTTAGAAGAAATACTGAGGGAAAGTCCTGCAGGAGCAATGGTATACTCAGCTTCCAGAGAGCATGGTTCAAAGTCTTCATTGCCTGCGAATTCCGCCCTGATTTTGTAATCTCCCGCAGTGCTTGGAATTCCGCTTAACAGAACATCTTCAGCAGTATAATAAGTAAGGGTCAATGCCGTTCCAAGCTTATCTCCGGTAATTTCTTTATCCCCTCTTCTTAATATAAAATATTCCTTCATGTCCTTTCCCTGACCGTCGTAAAATTCATCGGCATATGTCTGGAAAAACAGTTTTGTCACATCCGAATTACGGCAGAAGGCCTTGCGTATTTCTTCTTTACATACTTCACAGAAGGGATAATCAGTATACTCTGTGCTAAGATACTGCATCTTGCAGTCCAGAGAAGGAATATACCAGCCTGTATCAGGATTTCCGTAATAATATACTCCTATTCCGTTTTTTCCGATAAAACGTGACCAGCTGACTTGTGTGGGATCTGATTCCTGTGTCAGATTGACATTTTCTGCCTCATAACCCGGAGCATAATATTCATCAGCCAGATTGGCAACAGTATGTCCAAGTTCATGAAGCATCATATCCAGTGACTGGGAATTAAGGGATGCAACACAGTATTCTCCTCCGCTTCCTCCGTAGACTTCTGAATTAACAATATACACATTATAATCTGCATCCGGCAGATATGTATCTCTTATGTTATTGCCCTTTTCCTCACCTTCTAATGAAACAGTCAAAAGACGCTGTGTACCATATGACCAGAAGGTGGAACCAAAATAAGTGTCCCTTGTGTCAGCCTCTGCTTCCAGATAACTTGAAGCTGCATCTCCCCTTGCACCTGATTCATTGGAGACAGTGCTGATTGCGTAGATTTTAATAGTATCCTGAAATTCATCATAGGGAGAATAATTCATCATGTAATCCGCAGTATCTTCTGCAGCCTGATAAAAATCCTCCTGCTCAGTCAGGGTAAAACCGTCACCAAGAATCAACAAAACCAATGCCTCCTCATCCGGAAGTGATGAATCTCCGTACACGAGCCTGAGGTCCCCGATTTCATCCGACGCATATACAGTGGTATCCCCCACCGGAATGACAATAACAGATAAAATCATGCACAGTGTCAGGATGATGCTTGCAACAGGTTTCACCCATTTTCTTTTCTTCATATAATAATTCCTCCTGTAAAGATTTTTAAAAAAGGCGTTCTCCAAACATGGAAAACGCCTTTGTATAGTTACATTATACACTTTGTAAATATTTTTACAAGTATTTTTTAATTTTCTTTTGGCCTGCCAAATCCGTATATCCAGTCTGATTTTAAGTAATATATAAGGAAAATTACCGAACTGATTCCCCAGGTAAGAGGATATGCCCAATAAATCAATCCGATATCATGATTAATCCTCATGGCTACTGTAATATATGTAATACGAAGAACGCACCAGACAGACAGGATAATAACCATCGGCACCGTAGCCTTACCTGCTCCGCGGCATATTCCGGCAATCAGGTGGGAAAATGCCAGCAGGAAGAAAAACAGTGCTTCCGTCCGGGCCTGTCTCACCCCGAAAGCCACTACTCCTGCATCCCGGTTAAACATCTGAATCAAAAAAGGGGCTGCCACAAATACTATAACGCCTATCAGCTCTGCCATAATAACCGAAGTAGGTATTCCGAATCTTGCTCCCGCCTTCGCCCTCTCATGTTTTCCTGCCCCAAGATTCTGGCCCACAAATGTGGCCATGGCCATGGCAAAGCAGGTAATGGGCAGGAATGCAAAGCCTTCTATCTTAATATATGAACCATATGCAGCCATTGCATCTGCACCAAAGGAATTAATATTAGTCTGCACCATAACATTGGCAAATCCGATTACCGAATTCTGAACTCCCGTTGGCAGACCGTATTTAATTGTTTCGCGGAACATATCATTATGTATCCGGATTTTCTTAGGAATGAGCTGATAAACTGTTCCTTTTTTCATCAGATGGGCAATACATAATATCATACTGGCCGTCTGGGCTATTGTGGTGGCTACCGCAGCCGAGCCTACTCCCAGACCGCAGCCTGCAATAAAAATCAAATCCAGAATAACATTCAGCACTGAAGAAAAAATCAGGTAAAACAACGGCCATTTACTGTCTCCCACTGCGTTCATAATTCCCGTAAGTACATTGTACATAACCGTTCCCAATGCTCCCAGAAAATAAAATCTGAAATATATAATGGACTCCGGCAGGACTTCCTTATCTGTTCCCATCCATCTAAGCAGGGTAGGTGTGGCAATAACGCCGAAAACCGTGAGAATGACTCCGGCTATAAAACCTAACAGCACGTCTGTATGTATTGCTTTGGACACTTTATCATATTCCCTCGCGCCAAAGTATCTGGAAATTACCACGCCGGCTCCCTGGGCAATTCCTGAAAAGAAACTGATAATCAAAAAAATCAGGGTTCCTGATGAGCTGACTGCTGCCAGGGCGTTTTTCCCAAGGTAATTGCCCACTATAATCGAGTCCGCTGAAGTATATAATTGTTGAAATAACTGACTGAGAAAAATCGGAACGGCAAATTGAATAATCAGACGTTTCGGATTCCCCACCGTCATATCTGTTGTACCTTTTGTATTCATTGTTATCTTCTTTCCTGCATATCAATATGCGCAGTCTGTCTTAAAAATGTAATTACAGCTTTTTCATCCCGGTACATATTATAGCAGTTCCCTTTATTTCAGTAAAGACAGCTTTGCACAAGTTATTTTACTAATTCCGCAAAAAGTGATATAATATTGTTATACATGTTTACCGGAAGGATGATTAATTATGGATTATATTAAGGGTTCAAGAATAAGCAGATTTTTATTTATTATAATATTCGCTGTTATCAGCGGAATATTTTTATCCTCCTGCGGATTTAATGAGGAAAAGCCGGAAGATACATCATTTTCCCATACTACCGCTCCGGATGAAACAACTACTCCATCGGCAAGTCCCCGGACTTTAGACCCGGCAATATCAGCTGCCATATGTTCAGAGCTTGGATATGAACAGGGTACCGCCCTGTCCGATGATGATTTAGAGCGTGTTACATATCTTGCACTATGGAATGAGCCTGTGCATTCCCTTGAAGGAATATCCATGCTGGGTAATCTTGAGGAGCTTTATATAGGCAGCGGGGAAATCTCAGATATCAGCGAGCTTGCCCTTATCCCCTCAATACGAAGCATCAGCATATCCAACTGCTATATAACCGAGATACCTGATTTTTCACAGTGCCACAATCTTACGCAATTATACCTTCCCTGTAACCTTATAGAAGACCTTACTCCGTTAAACGTAATTCCTTCTTTGCTATATGCTGATTTTAACAGCAACCGTATTGCAAGTATCGCATCCATTGCCAATATCAATAATCTGGAATCCCTGGCCTTAATGAGTAACTGTATTCTGGACTATAATTCCATAAGTGAAAATAAAAGTCTTATTAAAGCACTGGAAGAAGGAACTCAATGCACATATGAACAGTGTATTGCTGTGGAAGAAAGGGCCAAAGAAATTGTTTCTGACATAGTTAATGAATCTGACCTGGATAAAGAAAAATATATATACCAATATGTTATAGACACCATGAATTTTGACGATTCCATGAGGGACTCCAAAGCATATGCCTATCAGGGACTTTTTGAAGGAACCGGTGTTTGTGCCGATTACGCGGAAGTATTCTGTATGCTTGCCTGTCATGCCGGCCTGGAATGTTACGAATGTGTCAGTGATACCCATGCCTGGAATATGGTTAAAATTGACGGACACTATTACCACTGCGATTCACTCTGGGATGATACTGATGCAGAGTGGATATATTTTAACAGAGAAACAGCGGATATCCTTGAGGTACCGGATCATTTTCACGACACCTCCAGATATCCGCAGAATTGATTTGCAATTATTTTTTAATATTTATTCTGTTATGAGTGGTGTAAAATACATTATCCTGCATCTTTCCATCCATCTGCACATCCTGCCCCTGCTCAATAAAGATGTTGTCCTTGACAGCCTGATGACCACTGGAGATGACTTCATAATTAACACCGTTATATAACACTGTAAATTTACAAATATCACCTGATGATTGGGGATTTGCTACTACTTTGCCGTTAATATTCATAGGCAGCCTCCTTTTTACCATTTTGATGTTACTTCAAGTTGTCACAACACAAAAATGTATCTCTCATTAAAATGACACTGTCGGGTATTACAGGCGCCTCGGTAAGGCTCGCACATAAGCAGAATGTCAATTCCATATACTGAACGCTGTCAGGTATTTCCGGTGAAACAGTCATTTCTGTGCAGCCAAAAAATGTTTTATACATAGATGTTACAGGGTATCCTGCAATATAACCCAAAAGTTCTTCATACTGCACTTTCCCGGTATCTCTAACTTCAACGGACCAGTTAGTCCATCTCTCTCCATATCCGTACCATGAATTGTATTTATATATATAGTCAGCTGTGGTATATATATCTCCGGTTCCGGGTTTTTCGGGAAATTTTGCGCCTGCTCCCCATGTAATTTTGGTTTCTGCCTGATAATATGTACATCCGTATGGTATAAGGCTTTCTGACTGCGCAGTCTCCTTTTGTTTCGTTACGGTTTCATATGAATATGCAGCGTCGCATTCCTCTAATGTGTATGAATACATTCCGGATTTCATATAATTTTTAACAATATACTTCTCAATATTAGTCTGGTTAATTTCTACAAACATAAATGGACAATAGTTTCCTATAATTGCTTCATAGCTTTCTTTGTCATCCTGCTCCAAACGTTTGAAATCCTTATTAAATACTTCCCCATAATAGAATGATTCACTGTATTCATTTACGCATTTCATATTCCTGTCATATTCATTTACTTTTATGCCTTCAGACTGACTTCCGCCATTCCAGCTGAATGTAACGATGTTACCATTATCAGTTCTATACCCCAAAGCAGGGCAATGCTTATACAGCAGCAATCCGTTTCCGCCGCATTTCTTATATTCGCTTACATAATCATCATCCAGCATACCGTCGGATACATTGGTTATGTACATATCACATCTCTCAACAGACTTTGTCTTCGCATTATATTTGTATACAAAAGTCCCTGAAAAACTATTAAAAACTTTCTGCACTAAAAGCTCCGGTTCTCCGTCTCTATCCATATCAAACAAAAAAAAGCCCTTTATTTCTCCGCCGCTTTCAAATACTCCCATTCCTTCTTTGACAGGCTGGTCTATCAGTTCCTTAAAATCATTATCTTTTAAAAATGCTTTGAATGCATTCATCCAGTTTTTACCGTTTTCTTCTTTCTCTGCCTCCAGTTCCTCACGAAGTCCGTGGGTATCTGCAAAAAGCTCTGTATATTCACTATCCAGGGAATGAGTACTTCTGCCGTATACAGTTTCTTTAATTCTGTTGGCTTCAAGCATGTTACCAACTGCTTCAATATAAGTTTTTAAATCTGTCTTTCCATTGCAATAATACTCCAACTCATTGTCCTCACCATATTCCACAGAGGCACTGCCACCAGCCCAAAGTGCTTTTTCTTCATAAGCATAAAAGGTTTCATCAATTACCAGATATCTGCTGGTTGTTCCGCCACGCAGTCCAAGAAATCCATATTCCGTTATTTCTCCTATATCCATGTAATTAAAGGTATCATCCTCAAAGCACTTAATGACTTTGCCATCCTCATATTCATATATGCGAATAACATATCCCGGATTATCCTCCACGTAAAAGACCATTAACTCCTCGATTCCGTCTTCATCAAAATCCCTGAATGCAACAGAATTCTTATCATCAACGTTTTTGTAAAGAAAATCATAATATGCCCTGTAGCAGTTTATGTCTTCATAGGATATACATATATTTTCAATCTGGCCTTTATTATTAAACGAGCAACAATAATGGCAGCTATATGTATTATCATATACATTTATTTTTTTATTGGCGATGTCAACGGATAATACGGACATACTGTGGAAACCTTCTTTTTCCTTTTCAGACAAAATCATTTCATCCCTTGACATAGAATCCTCCATCCAATAATATGGTGCCGCATAAAATTTTCCGTCATTGGACCAGGCATATCTTACATTCTCATCCTCCGGCATGGATTTTAACATCTGATTGTATGTTCCGTATTTAATTTCATAGGAAGTAGTATATGCAGGAACATAGACTTTGCTTGGGCCGTTTTCATATGAATATTTTGCTTCTGTAAATATAGGGAAACTTTTATCCTGAAGTACATCATCCTTTTTTTCTTTTTGTCTCTGCTTTAACTCATCTTCCATGAGTTCTTTGGTGAAATATTCTTCATATTCTGCCATCTCTGTTTCAAATGCAACACTTCCTCTGTCCTCAAAGAAGAACCATTCCAGAGCATTTTCGTATAAAACATAATCTTCTTCCATGATAGCTTTTGCGGATTCTGTCTTATTACCTGTCGTCTCACCGGTAGTCTCCTCAGTTGTCTCATCAGCCGGCCTTGTCATTGCGATTGCAGAACTATTTTTATTATCCTTAACACGATTATTCTCTATTATTTTTACCGCTCCACTGACAACCAATGAAATTACTGTTGCAAAAGCCAACGAAGCGCCCAGTGAAATTGCAACAGCAGCTTTCTTTTTGGATGCTTTTTCCGGTGATTCGTTCAAAAGTGCCTTAATCGTCATTAATACATAAGCTACCATTGTACCAATAACCGCAATAATTTCAATATATGCTCCCGGCATTTTCAAAAACCTGAATCCCCAATTATAAAACACCACTGCCAGATACATCGACAATGCACCTAAGCCTGTTGCAAAAAATACTTTAGGTTTCTTTTCCAGTAAAATTACGCTTAGTATGTATGTTGCAAAAATCACAACCGTTCTGGCGATGCTCCCCAGAACAACGCTCATTCCATTAACAATAAAGGTCATAAAACCGGTGAACATCCACCACGGAATAAACAGGCATGCCACGTCCACTGCAAGCAATGCAATTAAAATAATTTTTCTTATCGTTTTCTTCATATCTTTTCTCTCCTAAATACTTTATTTTTTGTAGCTATACTATATAGAGTGTGCAGGTATTCAAAAGGTTGCAGCAAATTATTTTTTTTAATGTAAACTAAAGATAAATGAATACTTTAATCACTTGCTGACAGAGATACCATTATTTACCCCCCTCTATAAGTTCGGATGCAGATGATATATCTGTATCTGTAATACTCAAATAGGCATTTATTTCAGAAAATTTGCTCCACGTATTCTCATAGAATCCGGGAAGGTTAATCAACATATCTTCAAGTTTTGTGCTAACGTTATCTGCTTGAATCACTTCAAAATCAATATATTTTGGATTCAGTGCTATTGTTTCTTTATAAATATTATAAAGAACCTCTTCCTGTCCTGAAATATCATCAGTTGTTTTGACTATCAGAATAGCTTTAAGCAAAGAATAATCGTTGAGCATTTCAGATACATCAGTACATTTTGCATATTCAAGCGACATTCCCCCTCCTTCGGCAAACAAGAAGTTGCCATAAAGCTCAAATTCGCATTCTACTCTTTTATTCAGATATTCTATTATCTTCTTATTCACAACAGCCTGCAAAAAATCATCAGATGCTTCGCCATTATCTCTTTGATAGACGTTAAAAGTATATTCTCCATCTGTTAATGTTAAAATGTTCGTATATGTTGCATCTTTAGCAGCTTGAAAATTCTCAATCGTAAAATCGCTACCATACTTATTAGTAGCATAACTTTTCATATTTTCCATTTTAACTTCCTTTTTCTGATTATTCATACATCCACACGCTCCTACAACTAAAATTAATAATACCACAAAAAGCTTTTTTACTTTCATAATTTATACCTCAACTTTCAATTATAACTCTTCCCGCAAAATGGAATACCACACTTCATCAACGACACCCTGATTGCAATAGCCTGCGCTCCTCAATGTTCCTTCATATGTCATTCCGATTTTTTGCATTACCCTTCCTGACTTGGTATTTTTTTGGGCATGATCTGCTGCTATCCTGTGAAATCCCACTTCCTCAAATAAATATTTAATTACAGCTCTGCCGGCTTCAGGCATAATCCCCTGCCCCCACCATTTTGTGCCCATGCAGTATCCAATCACTGCTTCTTCTATGTTTTCCTTAATCTGAACAACGGATATGTTACCTATGACCTCTTTGGATTCTTTTATTTCGATTGCCCAGTTATAGAAGTCAGGCTTTTCATAATCTTTTATCCAGCTGTTTAAAACAAATTTTGTGTCTTCCACACTTGAATGGGTGGGCCATGTGAGAAATTTGGTCACTTCATCCTCGGATGCCCAGTTTTCATACATTGACTTTGCATCCTCTATTACAAATCTACGCAATACCAGCCGTTCTGTTTCTATTTTAATTGTTCCTTTATGATTCATAACCTGTTACCTCCATTTACAATAAATATTTTTTTCGATACTCTTTTCCATCATTTACTCTCGGACTAAATGTTGGGTGTGAATCACCATATGTAAACGACAAAGTTGAGATATCAAATTCTTCTGAGGATATTCTCATAATATAATCGATCTTCCACATAGCTTGCCTGCCTTTTGGCACACTGACAATCAGGTCTGCCCTTCTTTATTGCTTCCAGTAATTCTTTTGCTTCATTTATTTCTAAATCGGATATGTTCTTAAACGGACCAATGTTTTTATCAAAGTAATGGTATAAAATCATAAATCTATTCTCCTAGCTAAAAATATGAATATGGTGAGCAAAGGCAACAATATAACATATTATACCACATTATGAACAGGCTGTGTAAACTAAATGAAACATTCTTATTAGACCTTATTGAACCATATAAAATATAAGATTTTTATAATAGAAAATTTATGGTATTTTAATTGATTTACCTGCCCCTCTGTGTTATCTTCAAAACATCTTATATTCCGGAATTTCAAAAGAAATCTAATAAGGCGCAGTCGCCCAGGGAGTTACCA
>JBJEND010000121.1:0-2467 GCA_051880015.1 Butyrivibrio sp.
ATAATATAGTGGGAATTAAAGAGGCTTCCGGAAATATTTCCCAGGTTGCTGAGCTTATGGCACTTACTAATGGTGAAATTGATTTGTATTCAGGTAATGATGACCAGATTGTACCCATTATGTCCCTGGGAGGTAAGGGTGTTATTTCCGTACTTTCCAATGTGGCTCCGAGACAGACCCACGAAATTGTCATGGATTATGTAAACGGAGATGTAAAGAGCTCCTGTGAGAAACAGCTTAAGGCACTGAATTTAATTAAAGCATTATTCTGCGAGGTTAATCCTATTCCGGTAAAGCATGCCCTTAATATTATGGGAATGGAAGCAGGACCTCTTAGAAGACCTTTATCTCCCATGGAGTCCAAGAATCTTGAGGTGCTTAAGGAAGCTCTTGCCGGTTACGGTTTAATCTGATAAGAAAGACGGTAAAATATTATGGTAGATATTATTATGCACGGCTGCAACGGTAAAATGGGTCAGGTTATTACCGGTATTGTTGCAGAGGATGAGGATGCCCGCATTGTGGCAGGAATTGACCCATATGACGGAATAGTGAATACATATCCCGTATTTAAATACATTGAAGAATGTGATGTTAAGGCGGATGTAATTATTGATTTTTCATCTGCAAAATCAGTGGATGCACTTCTGGATTATTCAGCGGCAAGGAATATTCCCCTGGTTCTGTGTACTACGGGATTAAGTGAAGAACAGCTTAATAAAGTCAATGAGACATCGGAAAAAGTTGCCATTCTGCGCTCTGCCAATATGTCTCTGGGAATTAACACCCTGTTTAAGGTTCTTCAGATGATTTCCCCTCTTTTATCAGAGGCAGGATTTGATATTGAAATAGTTGAAAAGCATCACCACCTTAAGGTTGACGCACCCAGCGGAACAGCTTTGGCTCTTGCGGATGTAATTAATGACAGTCTTAAAGAAAAATTTAATTATAAATTCGACCGTTCACAGGATAGAATCCGAAGACCTAAGGACGAAATCGGAATCAGTGCAGTGAGAGGCGGAACCATTGTAGGCGAGCATGAAGTTATTTTTGCGGGAGAAGACGAAGTAATAGAGGTAAAGCATACAGCATATTCCAAAGCAGTTTTTGCCAAAGGAGCAGTGGAAGCCGCTAAATTCCTTAAAGGACAAAGCGCAGGGCTGTATACCATGAAAGAGGTAATAGGCTAATAATTTCAGCTTTTAATGCAGATAATAAGGATACGGAATGTCAATTGGACATTCTGTATCCTATTTTTTTGTATAAGGAGAACAGAAAAATGAAAAAGTTTAAATCTTTGTTAGTATGTTTTACCCTTGCCTTATGCGCCTTGTCCTTAGGGGGTTGCACTAGGGACAATAACAATGGGAGCAATGGGCCGGGAACTGGTACAAATCAGAACAGTACCAACAGCAATAACAGCAGTACCCATCAGAACGGTACCAACGGCAACAATGGTACCCATCAGAACGGTACCAACGGCAACAACAGTACCCTTCAGAATGGTACAACTAACGGCAATAATTCCAACAATAATACAAACGGAACCGGCGGCGTAATAGATAAGCTGGGTGACGATGTAGAAACAATGCTGGATGATACCGCAACAATGCTTGACCCCACAAGATAGCAAAAAAACAGGCAGCAGGATAGAATATTCTGCTGCCTGTATTCTGTATATATTTAGTTCTCTACAGGAGTAAGTACAAAATCATCCAGATTGCCCCATCCTCCGGTGGAGGTGATTACATGGGCACCAACGGTTATTGTGCCGTCTGTGGTGGTAATTTCTCCTATTACCGGTGTGGAGAATTCCTGCCAATCCGTAACTGCTGCCGGAGCAGTATATGTCTGTCCGTCAGCTATGGCATATATGTAAATGCCCTGTTCCTTAGCTCCGCCTCCGTGGAGGGTGAGATAGAATTTGTAGGTTCCGGGCTTAAGTCCCGTTACTGTTTGTTCAATGGTACAGTCAACGCCTTCAGAAGAGGTGGTGTAGTAGTGGAAGGAGTGGGAACCGGAAACAGCATCGGACTGTTTATCTATAATGAAGCATTCCTCAGTAGCATTGTTTACATCGGTGATTACCCACATGGATGTATCTTCTCCCTCAAAATCCGGATTTTCCACATAATTGAGGTCTTTAACCGTTAATGTGCCGGTTACGGTGTATTCCTTGCCTTCATAGGATACTTTTCCGGTCATAGGATAGTCGCCCACGGCATCGGTTGCATAATCTGTTTTATTCCATACTACATCAAGTTTGGAAGTGCTGCCGTCATTCATTATTCCGTCAACGGTCTGTGGAAGAACTACCTCTTCCTTAAGACGGACGGTAACATTTACGGAAGGAATATAATCCAGTTTTACATCTGTTGTGGCCCCTGATTTAAGAAAACGGAAAGTACTTAATGAAGCCAGGGGATGTCCTTCAAAGTCAAATAATGCCTGATTATCCCATGAACAG
>JBJEND010000122.1:0-12180 GCA_051880015.1 Butyrivibrio sp.
GAAACCGGTCATTTTTTCTGTCCCACGTCATGTCAGAGCCAGCCTTAGGGAGAAATTTAAGATAATATCAGCCCCACGGTTTCCGTGGGGCTGACAAATAGAATAAATTAATTATTTATTAGCGATAGCTGCCTGTATCGCAGTGGTACACAGGTAAGCTATTGAAGTTTAGGATTAGATTTCATGTCCCGTAATATTCAAAATGAACACCCCTTTTAACACCCTAATGGTATAACGTTTGATTGCTCTCGTAATTTTGTAACGTTTATGGCAATATCTTAAATTAGCAAAACAGAAAAGATAGATATAAAAATTTCGCAGATTATTCCAATCTGCGAAACGGACATGAACAATATATGTTTGCTTTTTATCGCTAATTATTATGTAGTGTAGCAAATGGCAGGTAAATTGTCAATAATTATTAACAAAATACGACAAATAATTTAGATGTTTGAGTTGCTTTTTGGTCAATTTTACCAAATGTCAACTCATTGTATTTTTATTATGGTAAAAAAATGGTCGGAGGTATCAACTATTATGTCAAGAAGAGGCGATAACATAAGAAAAAGAAAGGACGGCAGATGGGAAGGAAGATATATAATCTCCCGAAATTCTGTGGGAAAAGCAGCATATCGTTCAATATATGGTAAAACATACACCGAAGTTAAGGAAAAACTTATTCTATGTGTAAAGGAGAATAAAATACAAACCAGGGGTAGCCACGATTCGGTAAACGACATAGCAATAAGATGGCTTAATGATGTAAAAATGTATCAAAAACACGCTACTTACATCAAGTATGAGTATATTTATAGTAATCATATTAAGCAACATATTGGTAAAAAGAAGATTAATGATATCACTCCGGATGACTGCACAGAATTATTGATTTGTGAATATAACAACGGAACAAATCTAAATGTTACATTATCAGACAGTACTATAAATAGTATAAGAAATGTTTTGACACAAATAATTCGATATGGGACCAAAGATTATTCATTTAAAATAAGTGATAACATTAAGTGTCTTAAAAGAAAGGATACGAAAAACATTAAGATTTTTTCAAAAGACGAACAGCAAAAAATATTCCAAGCTTTATTGAAGAACATGAATTGTTATAATCTTGGGATTTATATTTGCATGCTCACAGGAATGAGATTAGGAGAAATATGTGCATTGAGAAAATCCGACATAAATCTGTCACAAAAAACTATAACAATCAATCAAACAGTACAACGAGTGAAAACGGATAGCTCTGTTACAAAAACTGAATTGTTAATTAGTACTCCTAAAACAATGAATTCTAATCGAATAATACCTATATGTGATATGCTTTTTTCAATACTATGTGAATATATGGTTGATACAGAATATATTGTTAATGGCGAAAAAGTTATGGAGCCCAGAACATACCAGTATTATTTTAAAAATTTATTAATCTCTTTATCAAATGAAACTAAGAATTTTCATGCCCTACGACATACTTTTGCAACGAATTGTATAGAAAGCGGCATGGATCCTAAATGTCTTAGTGAGATATTAGGACATTCTGATGTAAAAACTACGCTAAACAAATATGTTCATCCTTCTTTAGAACAGAAAATGAATCAGATTAATTCTATAACTATTGATTATGGTAATTTACATGGTCAAGTTGTCTGAAATTCCCTATATTATTCCTGTATTTAATAAAATTTCGCAGATTGGAATAATCTGCGAAAAATAGTAGCAAACCTGTTAAAAGACAGGGACGCAAAACTAAAGGGTCTAAGTTACAGGTTAGTAATATGATAGCCAGTTGCAACGAATTTTATTAGTGCATCATGGCTTATGATGCTCTTTTTTTTTGTGGGAGAAATATGCAATCAGCATAGGAAAAAAATAATAATTGTATGGAGGAATGTACAAGGGATGAAGGAATTTATTAAAAAGCACAAAATCGCCGTAATAATATCGGCAACAGTCTTGGTGGCAGCAATAGTGACTGCCTGCGTACTGGCTATACCCGGGATACCTAAGAACACACCGGAAACACCATCAGGGGAAGAAGAAACCAGTCAGAATCTGACGAATGAGGATTACATTACATACGAGGAATGGATTAAGCTCCTGGCTGAAAATTTTGGATTGAATTCATATGAAAGCGAAACTCCTTACTTTGATAATGTGAAAAGCAGCAGTGAAATATTTGCTTATGTACAGACAATGGCTGAATATGGAATTATTGATGATGAGAAAGCGATTGATTTAAAAGCCCCTGTTTCCTCGGATTCTGCCCTCACGCAGATTGCAAAAATATATGGTGATACATATATATGCAATCGTTTGAAACAGGATTCATTGTCTGAAAATGACTATATAAAATTTGCGACAGACAATATCGGAATTAAATTAGAATCAGATGATTCGAATATTTCTGTCAGTGAGGCAAACAAAATAGTTGAAATTGCGTTGAAGCACTATTTGACCAGAGAATATGAGAATATCGAAAAAATTGATTACACGGATAATGTAATAGATTTGACCGACATGAAATATGTACTTGAAAATGAAACACTGCTTATATCAACAGAAAATGACATATCAGAAGGAAAAGTACTGCTTCTTCTTGATGATGATCAGTCAATCATTGCGGTAAAAGTAACCTCGGTAGAAAAGAAAGACGATAACTATATAATTGACGTAACCGAACCGGAACTGGATGAAATTGTTGAAAAAATCAATCTGGAATTTTCAGAAATAGTAAGTTATGAGAATTTTATTCCGGCAGAAGGGGTTACCGTTGTGGAGTCAACACAGGTTGCAACCGGCTTTGATTTAGGTAAAAGCGAAGCATTAACCTTAGACGTAAATTTCAGTGATCAAAAGTTAAAAATATCTTCTGAATGGAAGGAAGCATACGGCAAGCTTAGTCTTAATGAGGCCAGCTTATATAATAACAACTATTTAGCCGGAAAAGCCGGTGAAATAGTATCTAAATATGATTATGGTGCAGAAGCAAAAGGAAAAGTTGTTATTAAGGACTTTATTCTTAACGGCAGTATTGACTATGGGGATGGGTTAGGCTTTGAACTTAATACAGGTGCAACAGTGGAGGCATCACTGTCAATCTGCGGTAAATTTAAAGATAAAAATGTTAGAATAGGTGAAATATATATATCAGATCCATTTTCACCGGTTCATCTTAAATTAGATGTATATCTTACTGTATCTATGGAAGGAGAAGTGAAGGTTGAGGCAAAATATACTTCACTTTCATCAATTAATAAACCAAAGAGTGGTAGAATTACATCTACAGGAAAAGCTAACACAGAAAAGAATGCTTCATTTGAAGCATCCGGAGCCATTGAATTTGCACCTGACGCCGTTGTAACTGTTTGGGGAAAGTATATTCTGGACGCATATATAAAATTAGGAGCAAAAGCCGAATATAAGCATGAAACATCAGATCCCGGTAAAATTAAAATAACGGCATATGCTCCAACACTCAAAGTAGGTGTGGGATTAAATAAAGAGACTGTACTCAGTAAGATGGGATTGTCTGCTGAATTTAAAATAGTCGATAAGAGTGGTGCGGCATTTAAATGTCCTATAATAACAACTGTGACATATGATATTCTTAATAAAAAATGGGACTCTCAGGTTGGGGAAGAAACAGAAGCACCGACAGAGGCCCCGACACAAGCACCAACACAGGCACCAACACAGGCCCCGACAGAAGCACCGACACAGGCCCCGACGCAGCCTCCAACAACTCTTACACAATATAAATTATCATCCCGGACCTACGACGATTTCGGTGGATTTGGAAATTATTATGTTGTTAAGCAGAATGGTCTGTATGGAGTGGTTGATTTTAACGGCAATGTGAAGATTCCTATTAAATATGAGGATGTTAATAGTGTAGGAACAGGAGAGTGCGAATTCATTCTTGGTAATACTTCTTATGTGTATAGCGAAAGTACTTGCAGCATTGTATGTCAGTATACGATAAAGGAATTAATTACCAATAAGGACGCATATGCACTTGAGGGATGGACCTTGAAAAGTGACTCCTATGAAACAGATGATTGTTATATATACAGAGAGTATAAATCGGGCGTATTAATAGAACGAGTTGATTATGTATTTTCTGGTTACCTCGGACTTGATAATACTGTTTCAAAATTTAACTTTATTAATGGCAAAACAAATAAATTATTATTATCTGAATATGGATTACTAGGCGTAAATGGTATAATTGCACATCCCGGACATGGTGTATACATACCTACTGATTATAATAGTAAAGAAATAGTTTTACTAACGGATTATAAAACGGATTCTAATACTTATATGTATATTATTACAGAAAATGGTTTCAATAAAATTAATGTAACATCATATTTTAGTCAATATAATTATTACCATTTGGGTTTGGGTGATGGTTATTATAATAATGGTTGGTTGAAGTTTCCATATTATACGTCTGATGGAACAGTAGCAAAGATGTTCAATATATATACATATGAATGGGTTACAATGCCATATTATTCTGATGCGCCACATTTTAGAACAAATGTGAATTCTTTCTACTATGGCAACGGCATCTGGTATGGTGCCAATACATCAGAAGGCGGATTATATGACTTAGTCAAAGGAAGTACAATTGTTTCGTCCGGTTTTACAAGCTTCAATTTTTCTGGCGATAACTATATCAGAGGATATAAAAATGGTATGGCATTATTTATGGATTATAATACGGGAAATGTTGTTAAACAGTATAAATCAGCATCAAATTTCTACAACGGTAAGGCTCTGGTTGATGACGGAACAGGAATATGTTATGTAGATACTTCGTTTAACAGAATCTCCGAATACATCTATACCGGACAATACGATTCTCTTTCGAGTTCAGGATTAGGAATTAAGATTAACGGAAAATGGTATTTAATTGGACAGAAGTAGTGGAATAGATATAGGCGGAAGGCTTATTTTGAAGCTTTCCGCCTATTTTATTGATTTCCGTATTATCATTCAGGAATTTTTGTGATATGATGTTATTATCACAGGATAAAGGTTGAATCCATATGAATAATATCAAAAAACATATTAAAGACGGAAATTTTGCAAGGGCATATCTTCTTTACGGGGAAGAAAAATACCTTGTCAGAACATATAAAAATCTCCTTAAAAGTGCCATATGCAATGATGATACTATGAATCTTTCCCATTATGAAGGGAAGGATGTTGATATCAACGATATAAGAGATACTGCACAGACCATGCCTTTTTTTGCCGAGAGGAAGCTTATACTGATTGAGAACAGCGGTATGTTTAAAAATTCATCTGAAAGTATGAATGAAATAGTGCAGAATGCACCGGAAACAACATATTTTATCTTTGTGGAAAATGAAATTGATAAACGTAACAGACTGTTTAAGACTGTAAGCAGTATGGGATATGTATGTGAAATGAAGCTGCAGACGGAGGAGGCGCTGACCTCCTGGGCACTGCGCATTTTCAGTGAGGCAGGCAAGAAAATTACCGGGAATGATATGAAACTGTTTATGAGTATTGCCGGACCGGAAATGGACAATATCTATAATGAAGCCATGAAGCTCACAGCATATTGCCTTGAAAGAGATGTAATAACAGCAGAAGACATAACGGCAGTATGCTCTCCGAGAACTGTTGACAGGGTTTTTGATATGATTCAGGCCATGGCTCTGGGAAACACGGATGAAGTTATGAGACTGTACGGAGATTTGCTGTCTCTTAAAGAGCCTCCCATGAAGATTCTTGCACTGATAGGAAGACAGTTTTCCCAGCTTCTGGCGGTGAGAAAACTTATGGAGACAGAATCAAACAGCCGTATAATAGCAGAAAGGCTGGGGATACGTCCTTTTTTTGCAGGAAAGTACATTAGTCAGGCAAAACGGTATTCTGTTTCTGAACTGGAGAATGCGGTTAATGATTGCATTGAAACGGAATACGGGGTGAAAAACGGACGTATGGAAGATAAATACGGAGTGGAACTCCTGATTATAAAATACAGTACACAGAGTTAGTTTGCGGAGATACCGAATATGAAGGATAATAGCGAAGTCAGAAATAAATTATTCAGGATATTGATTTTTGCAGGGACCGGTGTTGTTGTTATTGCAGCGGTTGTAATTGCCCTGTTGTTTTCCGGCTCCTGTACCGGAGTTATAAACAGAATGCATAAGCCCAAGAAGGCTGCAGAAACCTCGGATATTTCTATGGTATCGGGCACGGGAGGACAGATAACCGCGGAAAATATTTTTTCTTACTTTGAACCGGCAAGGGATGAAGAAACCACCGGTGATAAAGAATCTCCGGAGGAAAGTACTCAGGAGACAACTGTTTTACAGACAACAGAGAATTCTGTTACGGAAACCACCCAAGGTAACGGTGGTAATACTTCTGTGGAACTGAATGTAAAATTTAATACGGTAAATTCATGGGATGGGCACTATCAGTACAGTGTGAATGTGCAGAATGTATCTTCGGTTAATATCTCATCATGGAAAATTACCGTTGATATTCCTTCGGGATGCACAGTGGAAAATAATTGGAACTGTAACTGCTCCGTATCAGGAAATATACTTACAATATCGCCTGTGGAATATAATACCTTCCTTAATGCCGGACAGAGTATTTCGGATATAGGTATAATATTTGCCTGCCAGTCCCCAATGAATGATTTTAACTGGCAGGGAACGGCTGAAAGCGGCGGAGTGCAGGGCGGTGAAGAGAGCAGTACAGGCAATGGAAATGCTGAAACTACTGCAGGCACAGGCAGTTATGATTCATATACACCTCCGGTGCAGGAGAAGGGAACCCCTGTGGCTAACCATGGAAAACTGTGGGTCAATGGGACCAATCTTGTGGATTGCAATGGTACTAAATTCCAGTTAAAGGGTGTAAGTACCCACGGAATTACCTGGTTTCCTCAATATGTTAATAAAGAGGCTTTTAAGACCCTCAGGGATGACTGGGGTGCCAATGCAGTAAGACTGGCTCTGTATACGGCGGAATATAACGGATATTGCAGCGGCGGTAATAAGGCCGAACTGAAGAAAATAATAGAAAACGGTGTGGAATATGCAACGGAACTGGGAATGTATGTCATAATAGACTGGCATATTTTACAGGATGGCAATCCTAACCAAAACAAAGCTGACGCACTTGCATTTTTTGGAGAAATGGCGCAAAAATACAGTGCTTATGATAATGTGATATACGAAATATGTAATGAGCCCAATGGTGGAGTGGATTGGAATACAGTGAAGAATTATGCAGATGAGGTTATTGCGGTTATCAGAAAATATGATCCTGATGCTGTCATACTGGTAGGAACTCCCACATGGTCACAGGAAGTGGATAAGGTTGCCCAAAATCCTGTTGCCAATCCCCATAATGTCATGTATGTGCTGCATTTTTATGCGGCTACCCATAAAGAGGATTTGCGCAATAAGCTTAAGACGGCAGTGGCAGCAGGAACGCCGGTGTTTATCTCGGAATTCAGTATATGTGACGCTTCCGGAAATGGCGGAATAGACTATGCTTCGGCAGAAGAATGGAAAAAACTTATTAATTCCTATAACATATCATATATTGGATGGAATTTAAGCAATAAATCAGAAACTTCATCACTTATCAGAAGCGGATGCGATAAGATTTCAGGATGGAAAACCGACGATTTATCAGATACGGGTAAATGGCTCCGAAATTTCATTGCAGGGTATTAAAATAAATATATGCACAAAAAAAAGACGGGCAGCCACCGTCTTTTTTGATTAGTTCATTGAATTTACAAGATTTGCAAGACGAGAAACCTTTCTTGCAGCAGTGTTCTTGTGGTACACACCCTTAGAACAAGCTTTATCGATTTCTGTTGAAGCAATCTTAAGAGCATCAGCAGCTACAGCCTTATCACCGGCTTCTACAGCAGCTTCTACCTTCTTGCTTAAAGTCTTAATCTTAGACTTAACAGCTTTATTTCTCTCAGTTTTAATCTGTGTTACTAAAATTCTCTTCTTAGCAGATTTAATGTTAGCCAATCTGGTACACCTCCGATTATTGTAAAAGTGATTCAATAACTGCTATATGTTAAAACAGACACGGGCGCTCTAACATAAGCACACTATGACATTTTATTATATGATTTCTATTCTGTCAATACATAATTCCCAGAAAAAAGCACAAAATAAATTAAAGATTATTAAGAAGGAAAAAGGTGCAGGGTATGACAGAACAAATAAAAATCCGTACGGATTTGGCGCTGGAAGCTAAAAACAGTATATCAGAAGAAGATTCTGCCATCAAGGGAATTAAGGTTGTACAGGAAAGAGACAGGGAAAATGATATAACAATTATCAGAATGGATGTCCTTAACCGAAGCGGAGCCCAGACTATCGGAAAACCCATGGGAACCTATATTACCATGGAAGTTCCCCGTCTTTCAGAGGAAGATGATAATTATCACAGGGAGATATCCCGGGCTCTGGCAATGCAGATTAAAAGTCTTATTGTGGATTTATACAGTTGGAATGAGAAAACACCCAAAATACTTATTGCCGGACTGGGAAACCAAAGTTCCACTCCTGATGCCCTGGGCCCCAACGTAGTATCCAATCTTATGATAACCAGACATATAGTGGAGTATTTCGGGTACGAAGAAGTAGAAGGAGCATTTGCTGTTACCAGCGGAATTATTCCGGGTGTAATGGCACAAACGGGAATGGAATCCTCCGAAATAATTCAGGCAATTATCAGGAAGACGAAACCGGATATTTTACTGGTGGTAGATGCTTTGGCGGCAAGGAGTGTAAGCCGGCTGAATACTACCATACAGATTTCAGATACGGGAATACATCCCGGTTCAGGCGTAGGGAATCAAAGAGCCGCAATTAATAAAAAGACCATGGGAATACCTGTTATTTCCATTGGGGTGCCTACGGTGGTGGATGCAGCAACACTTGTATATGACTCGTTAAAACGGGTGAAAAACAGTGCTTCCATGAGTTTTGCCTCGGATTTTGAACAGATGTATGTTACCTCTAAGGATGTTGATGCAATAATAAAAAGACTGAGCTTTACTATTTCGGAGGGAATCAATATTTGTATGGGACTGGGCAGATAATATACCACGAATAAAAAATATATTAAGGAATATATTTTACAAAAAAACAGGACCTTATAATTGAGACGCGCGGAGTGGATGTTCAGGAATCGCAGTTCCTTTCCCGTTGGCACTTTGCTGATTCTGGCGGTGGGGGCAGTAATTTCTTTTTTTGCAGGAAAACTAATATGGAATATTGTAGACAATAATGCTTTTCCGATAGTTTCGGAAATACTTTTTCCGGCAGGAATGTATTATGCGTCTGTAAGCAAAACGGATAAGCCCGTGAAAGAAAGCAGCAGTACAGGCGTTGCAGACAGTGAGACATTTGCTGATAATAAAGTTGAAGAGCCCTCCAGAGGGAATACAGACAATAACAAGGTGGAGCCGGAGGACAACTCTGTTGCTGCGGTGATGGGCAGTGTCCACAGTATGGAGGAGTTGAAAAATTATGATTTTGTAATGAAGCATTTCTATGTGGTGGATTCGGTTACGAGTCTTACAGAAGAAATTCTTAATCTGGATAAAATTACGAAAATGGATCTTTCTATTGAGAAAAAGGATGACGGCCCCCAAATTCTTATTTTTCATACTCATAGCCAGGAATGGTTTGCAGACACGGATAAAACCGGAAAAACCATTGTGGATGCGGGAAACTACCTTACGGAATTGTTAACGGATAAATACGGATATAATGTTCTGCATATAACGGAGGAATTTGATATGAAGGACGGAGTGCTGGACAGAGGAAAGGCATATACATATGCCAATCAGCGGATTGACGAGCTGTTAGTGCAGTACCCGAGTATAGAAGTAATTATAGATCTTCACAGGGACGGTGTAAGGGAGGATAAACATCCGGTGACGGAGATAAACGGCAGACAGACTGCCAAAATAATGCTGTTTAACGGAATAAGCTATACTAATGAGCAGGGAGAATTGGATTATATCAGTAATCCTTACCGTACTGAAAACCTGGCCCTCACCTATCAGATGTATCTGATAGGCGAGAAGCTGTATCCGGATTTTATAAGATGCATATATATTCAGGGTTACCGGTACTGTCTGCATCACCTCCCCCGTTCACTTCTTATTGAGGCGGGGGCTCAGACTAATACCTTTGAAGAAATATATAATGCTATGGAGCCACTGGCAGAAATACTGGCAGTACAGTTGGAAAATAAATAATGCCTTATGATATCAATGATTGCAAATCCTTATAGAAATTCGGGTAAGATACATTTACGATTTCTGCATCATTAATGGTGGTTGTACCCTCTGCGTTTAATGCGGCAACGGCGAAGGACATGGCAATTCTGTGGTCCATATATGTGTCGATAACGGCTCCTTTAACAGGATTGCCGCCATTAATTATCATTCCGTCATCGGTGGCAGTAATGTCCACACCCATTTTGGAAAGATTATTAACCATTACGTCAATACGGTTGGATTCTTTGACCTTAAGCTCGGCAGCATCGGCTATGACTGTTGTACCTTCTGCATAGGCGGCAAGAACTGCGATAACGGGAATTTCATCAATCAATGCAGGAATAATGTCACCTTCTATCCGTGTTCCGTGGAGGGTGCCGGAGCACACCAGTAAATCTGCCACGGGTTCACCACCCTGGATTCTTTCATTGCAGATGGCTATCTGTCCTCCCATGGCTTTGCATACTTTCAGTATTCCGTCTCTGGTAGGATTGATACCCACATTTTTAATTAATATTTCACTGTTGGGAACCAAAAGCCCTGCTGCAATAAAGTAAGCAGCAGAAGAGATATCTCCGGGAACACATATCTTCTGACTGTATAATTCGTTACCGGGAGTTATTTTGGCTGTCAGACCATCGGATACAATATCTGCTCCAAATGATTTAAGCATCAGTTCAGTATGGTTACGGGACAGGCATGGCTCCGTTACTGCTGTGGGGCTGTCTGCATAAAGCCCTGCAAGCAGTACGCAGGATTTGACCTGTGCTGAAGATACCGGAGATATGTAATCTATTCCATGTAAAGGTGCACCATGTATGGTGAGAGGCGTGCACCCATTGGAACTGCCCGTAATAACAGCTCCCATTTGTGAAAGGGGATTAATTATTCTTCCCATGGGTCTTTTGCGCAGTGAAGCATCTCCATCCAGAACTGAAGTGAAATTCTGTCCTGCCAAAATACCGCTGATAAGTCTTGTAGTGGTTCCGCTGTTTCCAACATCAAGGATTCCATCCGGAGCAGTAAGCCCGCGTATTCCTTTGCCGCGCACAGTTACTGTATCGCCGGAATTATTTATGTCTATTCCCATTTTGGAGAAGCAGGAAATTGTGGAGAGGCAGTCGGCCCCCTGTAAAAAACCGGTAATTTCCGTAGTTCCTCCGGCTATTGAACCGAACATGACTGCTCTGTGTGAAATTGATTTATCTCCGGGAACTGTAATCTCACCCCGGAGCGAATTAGCTTTGTTAAAATCCATGACTTCTCCTTTTCTAACGGTGAACGGTATAACCGTTGGTTAATAATTTTTCATATGCTTTATCGGCAGAATGACTGTCGTAGAAATCTATTCTGAGTACACCGCCTTTGTATTCACGGTTGTGGATGATTTCAATATTTTTAAGACTGATATGGCTTGTGGACAGAAGATGTGTAATGGAGTTAAGGGCACCTTCTTTATCCTCAATATCACAGAACATGGCGTAATCCGAAAGTACGGGGCCTTTGGTGGTAATGCTTATGGAATTCCGATATTCCCTGGATTCTGTAAACATATCATATATCGCCTGTTTATCCGACGTATCTATATATTCTTTAACTTCAGTCAGAAGATTAATGTATTTTTGAAGCAGAATAGAGATTTGTCCAGGGTTGGTAGCACAAATCTGTGACCACATCTCAGGGGAAGAAGAGGCTATTCTGGTTATATCCTTAAAACCTCCCGCTGCCAGAAGCTTCATCAATTCATCTTCTGTATCGTTTTCTTTCACAAGATTCACAAGAGAAGAAGCTATCAGGTGGGGTACATGGCTGATTCCTGCAACGGCATAATCATGTATATC
>JBJEND010000123.1:0-2460 GCA_051880015.1 Butyrivibrio sp.
CCTTATGGATATAAGCGAAGCCAATGCAACGGCTGTAGCCGATGAAATTTCATCCAAAGAAGGAATTTTAAAAGTCAGAGTTATTAAATAATACCGTCTTAACAAAGGAGTAAGTGATGGCTTTAATTAAACCATTCAAATGTATAAGACCTTCAATAGAGTTGGCAGCCTCAGTGGCTGCCCTTCCCTATGATGTATACAGCCGCAGGGAGGCCTGCGAGGAAGTAAAAGATAAACCTTTGTCATTTTTAAATATTGACAGAGCAGAAACCCAGTTTGATGACAGCGTGGATACATATGCAGACTGCGTATACGATAAAGCACGTGAACTGCTGGACAAAGCTATTGCTGACGGGGTTTTTGTATGTGATGGGGAAGATGCTTATTACATATATGAATTAACTATGGATGGAAGGACACAGACAGGAATTGTTGCATGTGCTTCCATTGATGATTATCTTAATAATCATATTAAAAAGCATGAGAAAACACGAGCTGATAAGGAACAGGATCGTATTAACCACGTGGATCGTACCAATGCCCAGACCGGACCTATATTTTTAGCGTACCGTGCCAATGAGCTTATCAATGCTGTGGTAGAACGCAATAGACAACTTCCCGCATTATATGATTTTGTATCGGATGACGGGATACGTCATACAGTATGGAAAATTTCAGACAGTACAGATGTTGAGACAATATATAATGCTTTTGCATCCATTAATTCAATATATATTGCCGACGGACATCACCGTGCAGCATCAGCAGTTAAGGTTGGTCAAAAACGCAGGGAAGAGAATCCGGATTACGACGGAACAGAAGAATTTAATACTTTTCTTTCAGTGCTTTTCCCGGATGAGCAGCTTATGATTATGCCCTATAACCGTGTTGTTAAAGATTTGAATGGCCTGACTGCAGAGGAATTTTTTGAAGCTGTTTCCAAGTATTTTACCATTGAGGACTGTGGAAAAAAGGCTTTCTATCCGGAAAATAAAGGTAGTTTTGGTATGTATCTTGATGGAGAGTGGTATCTGCTCACTGCTAAAGAAAGCATACTTTCAGATGACCCGGTGGATGGGCTGGATGTAGCCATTCTGCAGGACTATCTCCTTACGCCGGTCTTAGGAATAGGGGATCCTCGTGTTGATAAGCGCATTGATTTTATCGGCGGTATCCGCGGACTTAAGGAACTGGAAAACAGAGCAGACTCGGATATGAAGATTGCATTTTCCATGTATCCCACATCTATCCATGAGTTGTTTGAGGTGGCAGATGCAGATATGCTCATGCCCCCGAAATCCACATGGTTTGAACCAAAACTTCGGAGCGGTCTGTTTATACACAGAATAAGTTGATTTTTCAGTGATGAAATAAAAGAGGCCAATAATGAAAAAGAAAAAAATTTTGTGTAGAATATTATGGTTGATTTTATTTATTATATCAATAATATTGGTATTATTTTATTATTTGGGAATAAAAAAATGAAATTTTATACTGAGAATATCACTAAAATTGAAGTGCGAAACGGGAATACCGGGGATTTAGTTATTGTAGAAGCGGATAAAGCAGAGACAATACTGAAGCTTCTTTCTGAAATGGAGTTCTCAAAAGGGAAAAAAACAGATGCGGCAGGTGGATGGTCTTATTTGATAAAGGCATATAATTGTGAGGAACTGATATATAAGGTTTATATCCTTACAGATAATAAAATTATATATGATGGTTATTTTTATTCTACCAAGGAAAAATTTGAACTGGATAAGCTGGAGCAGTTATATGAATAATTTGGTAAAAAAGAGTTAAGAGAGGTACGGATGAAGAAAAATAAAAACAGTCTGCTGATGTTCTTTATCGGGCTCGCCATGCTTGTTGTTGGTTTTTATATTTTTTCCAGCAGAGTTGTGGTGACAACAGGGTTCGGTTTCCATTTCGGCAGTATAGACATTAATGGTGGAATTGTGGTAATTCCCATGTTAGCAGGTGTTTTCTGGTGGTTTATTACACCTAAAAAAATAGCGCCTAAGATTGTAACAGCATTGGGTGCAGTATTGATAGTTGTATCTGTAATAATTAATACCAGATTTTACTTTCACGATAATCTGTTTAGCTATATACTGATGCTTGTTATGATGGCAGGCGGCGCCGGGCTTATTTTAAAGGTATTGTTCGGTGGTGACAAGGAAAGTGAATAAATAATGTAGGATGAGCTCCTGTAATTGGGGGCTCATTTTTATATTACTTGGTTAATTGTAGAACAAAAGAGAATTATAGTTGACAGACTATAAAATATATTGTAAAATAGTCATAAAGCAAACTTGTAGAAATACAAGGACGCAAAACCGGAAGTCTAAAGCAATTTAATGATTGCTATGATGGTTCAGTTGCAATGATATTTTTCATTGCAATTTTTTGTTGTGCGCCTTGCGGCGCACGTTTCTAATGGGTGAGAGTCCCTAATCC
>JBJEND010000124.1:0-2450 GCA_051880015.1 Butyrivibrio sp.
TTATATTCAGTTACATATCTGCTGGTAACCATATGTGATTTCGGATATCTTCATCTGCTTCATGCACAGACTCTGGAGGGGGCTTTGATGGCCAATGCTCTTACCTATATTGGCGGCAGCTTTATTCCATTCCTTATGTTGTTAAGCGTATGTCGAATCTGTCATGTCACGCAAAAGGGCTGGATGTTATCTGTGGAATTTGTCTGTTGTATCTGTTCTTTCCTTCTTGGGGCTACCACAGGGGTTAATAAGCTGAATTATACTAATGTATGGCTGGATACTTCAGGAACATATTCCATTCTTGTAAAGGAATACGGGCCATTCCACATATTCTACATTATTACAATGGTTATGTTTGTTGCGGCAGCTTTTGCCGTGATTATATGGAGCTACAGGAAAAAAAGAGAGGTTTCATACATAACCGCATTGGGACTTGCACTTATCTGTTCCGTGGATTTACTGACTTATTTTGTGGAAAGTCTTATAAGATTACCTGTCAAGCTAGTTCCCTTTTCCTATGTAGTCACGGAAGCAGGGCTGTTCTGGCTGGTAAGCAGAATCAAGAAATACGATATTTCTGCCGTTCTGTCGGATTATTACAGCAAGTCACAGGAATATGGGTTTGTTCTTATAGATAGTAAGATGCACTATATGGGCAGCAATAAGGTAGCGGAAAATTGGGTACCGGTACTGTCAAAACTTCGCGTAGACAGGGAAATGAAAGCGGAACAGTCAGATTTTATCAGGAATGTGCGGCGTATAATCGAAAAAGGAGCCCAGGATGAATTTTTCCTCCCCTGCGGAGACAGAATCATAAAGCATTCTGTTAAGTTTTTCTACAACAGGAAGGGCACGGCACAAATCGGCTATTATGTGGAGATGATAGATGATACCGAAAGACAGGCTCATCTTAAGATGATGGAAGCATATAATGAAAAGCTGGAGGCTGAGGTAGATAAGAAAACAAAAAATCTTGTGGAAATGCAGAATGATATTATTCTCAGTATGGCCGATACGGTGGAAAACCGTGACAGCAGCACAGGCGGACATATAAGGAGAACCAGTGAGTGTGTAAAAATTTTTGCTGAAGGTCTTAGTAATAATCCTGTTTACTCAAAACTGGGAGAGCCATTTTTTGAATGTGTAACTAAAGCAGCCCCACTTCATGATTTCGGTAAAATAGCAGTAGATGATGCCATTTTAAGGAAGCCGGGGAAATATACACCTGAAGAATATGAGGTGATGAAAACCCATTCTGAGAAGGGCGCCCGGATTGTGGCAAAGATTCTTCACAATTCCAATGATGAGCAGTTTAAGAAAATTGCAGAAAATGTGGCTCATTATCACCATGAAAAATGGGATGGTACGGGATATCCCCAAGGCCTGTCAGGGGAAAATATTCCATTGGAAGCCAGAATTATGGCGTTGGCGGATGTATTTGATGCCTTGGTCAGTAAGCGCTGTTACAAGGAGAAATATTCCTACGATAAAGCTTTTGCCATTATAGAAGAATCCCTGGGAAAGCATTTTGATGCAGACCTGGGAAGGATATTTATACAGCAGAGGGCAGCACTGGAAGCATATTATGAAAATTTAGAAGTATAATAAAGAAAGACTTAAGCCGGTGAGATGTATATACAGCTCATCGGCTTTTTGTTGTTATGTAACTCTTTTGTATCCATTTTTGTAGTACAATAAATAAGTTAAACAGATATTTTATGTAACACATGAGGAGACAATGGATAAAATGGGAAAAAATAATTTTATAAAGAGAAAATTAAGCATTCTTCTTGCTTTTTTAATTATGTTTACGTCTTCCGTATGCAATATGACATTTGATATAAAGGCTGAAGAAGTGCGTATACCTTTTGGAATATATATTAATAATCAATATGCTGCCCAAAGCGAACAGCTTACATTTGATTACGGAGTTACATTATCACCTGAGGTATACAGTACTGACACCGCATTAATCATGTGGATATGCGAAGCAGATTATAAGCCGGAGTCAGCAGAGTGGAAGCTCTGGTCCGAACTGCCGGATAATCCCCTTCCGGGAAAATACTATATCGGTTTCAATGATTATGCAGAAAACAGTAAAGTAGAGGATAGTGACAAATATTCCTTTACCATACAGGCAGCAAAACTTGACGCCCCCACAGATGTCAGGTGGAACGGACTGACTGTAAGCTGGAGTGAGGTGAATACTGCGTCAGTAACAGGTGCAATGGATTCCACCGCAGAGAGTGATGCGGTAATTGATGAAAATTCCCTTAAAGGATACAAAGTAAAATTATATAAAGACAGCATTGAAAAATATAATACTATCGTAACTGATACCAAAGTGGATTTATCGGAGAAGATAACCGGCTTTGGATACGGAAGTTATACTGTGGAAGTAATAGCAGAAAGCTCTGATACAACCAGATATTTAAATTCTGATGCAGTAC
>JBJEND010000125.1:0-2435 GCA_051880015.1 Butyrivibrio sp.
CACAGGATGCTTCGCCTCATGGAGTTTGGACAAAAGACATACCGTCTCCACATGGTACGTCCCCGGAAACATATCTACGCACACTGCCTTCTCCACCCTGTATCCCCTCTCCCGGAATATTTCCAAGTCCCTTGCAAGGCTGGTGGGCTTGCAGGATACATATACGATGCGGTCCACGCCAAAATTAATTATATGTTCTATGGCCCTGGGATGAATGCCGTCCCTTGGCGGATCCAGGACAATAATGTCCGGCTTGTCCTTAAGTTCCCCCACTACTTTGAGAACGTCTCCTGCAATAAACTCACAGTTGGCAAGGCCGTTTAATGCGGCATTTTCCCTTGCTGCCTCCACTGCCTCAGGGACTATCTCCACTCCCACAACCTTTTTGGCCACAGGATCAAGAATCTGGGCAATGGTGCCGGTACCACTGTACAAATCAAATATGGTCTTATTATCCACAGCTCCAACAAAGCTTCTCACCCTGTCATAGAGCACTTCAGCTCCAAGAGAATTAGTCTGAAAAAAAGAAAAAGGGGTTATTTTGAACCGGAGTCCCAGAAGTTCCTCCGTAATATAATCCTTACCATACAAAATGTCAGTGCGGTCATTGGACACTACATCCGCAAGGGAATCATTTACGGTGTGGAGGATACCGGATATTGTGCCTTTAAGTGGAAGCATAAGAAGCATATCCGCAAAACTCTTATCACCACAGGCAACGTTAAAATCCATTTGGGAAGTGGTGACTATGTCCACAAGGATTTCTCCTGTTTTCTTAGCCTTACGCACAAGAAGGTGCCTTAAAAAGCCCTCATGCTTGAGCTTATGATAAAATGGCAGATTTCTTTCCTTAAAATACTCCAGCACAGCATTGAGAATTCTGCGAAAATCCTCATCCACAATACGACAGTTCTCCACGGTTACTATATCATAAAAGCTGCCCTTTCTGTGCATTCCCAGAGCCAGCGGGCCGTCCTTTTCCTCATCTCCAAAAGAAAATTCCATTTTGTTACGATAACCCTCGGTAATGGGGCTTCCCTCTATACCGAGAAATTCATAATCACTGCATACACTGTCAAGAATTTTCTTAACCTGGTTTTTCTTCAGATTAAGCTGGTCTTCATATCCTACATTCTGATATGTACATCCACCGCATTCTCCGAAATGAGGACATACCTTCTCATTATTCTCCAGAGGGGAAGTCTCCAGAACCTCCAACAGCCTTCCTTCACATTTGCCGCCTTTTTTCTTATTCACGGCGAACCTTATTCTCTGACCGGGAATAGTGTTTTTCACTATGGCAGTTCCCTCTTCACACTCTGCAATTCCTTTATTGGGAAAATTAACACCTGTTACCTTCCCTTCATATATCTGACCTTTTTTCATATATACCTCAACATTCTACTTTCTCTTTTTTGCAAAAAGTGCAAAAAAACATATAGCAAGCCCTCCCACCATTAATATGGAACTTAATATCCATTCAAAGGGCATTATTTTCTTTTCAATGATAATAGTTGAATTTGCCATGATAACGGCTATAAGAAGCACCGCTCCTGCTACAGCGATGATTTTAGGTATCAAATGCCGCGGTTTAAATATTGTAAGAACAATACCCACAATAAGCGGCAGAAACACCAGAAGTATACTCCACCATTTCCATATTCCTTGTGCTTCAAGGAAATCTGAGGTAAAAGAAGTTTTGGAGATAATCATGCATACTCCAATAACAATCATGACAAGGCCCACAACGACTCCGATAAGTTCATTTCTGGCTCTGTTGTTCATCATTTGCCTCCTGTTTTTCAATATATCCCATACTAGCAAAGGAAGCGGGGTAATCCCCGCTTCCTGTTCATTCCTTTAGGAATTATGCTTCATAATCATCTTCATACTCGTCGAAATCATCTTCGTAATCCTCAAGATAATCCGGCTTAAAATATCTGTAAAGTGCATATGCAATACCTGCAACTGCTGCCACAACCCCAATAATGGCAAATACCTTCAAGGCGGTATTCTTTCTCTTAGGTGCCTCAACTACAACCGGGTCGGAATTAAAACATTCACACAACTTTCTCATATATCCCATCCTTTCCGCGAACATAAATACACGCTCTTTTTTTAATTATTAATATTTTAACATGAAACTATACATTTTTCCATATAAAAATGCTAAATTAACTTTAATTTTGCAAAAGAAGCAAACATTTTCTTAATACCGGCTGAATCAAATTCAACAGTTACCTCAAAATCTCTTCCCCCGGATTTTATTTCCTTCACCGTTCCCTGTCCAAACTTAATATGCTCTACTCTGTCCCCTACCGAATATTCCAGTTTGGTCAGTATAGGAGATGTTTTTTTATCAAATGCACCGCTGTTTAAAATATCCTTCTGAAAAGATTTAAAAGGTGTTACACCGGGTTTGCGCGGCGGCAGAT
>JBJEND010000126.1:0-2420 GCA_051880015.1 Butyrivibrio sp.
GACCACTTCACCATCAATTCTTGCAAACTGAGCTCTTGTAAGTCCTGTAGTCAGCTTCACTCTGCCACAGCCCGGTATGCCAAGCAATACCATAACGGCAATTAATACAGATATACTACGCTTCCACATACATCAGCCTTCCATCAGGGAGAATAAATACTTCCAATGCTTCCGTAATATCCTCTTCCTCTTCATAATCAAAACCTTCTTCTTCAAGGTACTCTATAAGTTCCTCCTTTGAAGAAAACACCTGGGCAAAACAATCCTCTAAAAACTCCTCTGCCTCCTCAATAGTATCGGCCACAGGCTTAGGGAAGAGTTTTTCCTGCTGTCTCAAAAAAGTCTCTGCACACATTCTGTCCAACTTACTCATATATAACCTCCAATTTCTTTATTTCCTGCATAAGCTTTGATACGGGAAGTCCCACAACATTGAAATAATCCCCTTCAATTCTGTCAACATACATGGAAAATCTGCCCTGAATGCCGTAGGCTCCTGCCTTATCGTAGCATTCACCCGTATCAATATATGAATATATCTCTTCATCCGTCATATCGCATATGTATACCTTTGTTTCGGATACAAAGCTTCTGACAGTTTCGTTATACACTATTGTAACCCCGGTATATACGGAATGGCAATCATTTCTTAAGGAAGAAAGCATTTGATACGCCATGTCCCTGTCCTTCGGCTTGCCCATTATCCTGCCCTCTGCTGCCACAACAGTATCCGCTCCGATTACCAGCGTATTATCATCACAGGCAGAAGCCACCTCCATAGCCTTATCCCTTGACAGATTCATAACAATATCACAGGGCAGCACTGAGTCCGTATGTTCTTCCCCCACAGCAGGAATAACCACAAAATCCAGTCCCGTAAGCTTCAGTATCTCCCGCCTTCTGGGAGAAGCAGAAGCCAGCACTATTCTGTTACATTTCATAATATATCCGTCTCCTCTGATACTTCCTCATTCATTTTGGACACATCAATACCCCTGTGTTCAACCGGAGTTGAGAATACAATCTGGGTATTGGTTCTTCCGAATTCCTGAAGTCTGCCTATGAATGTATCAAGTTCCACGGTATTTTTAAAAGCTACTTTAATGAGCATGGAAAAATTTCCCGTAACACAGTTGCATTCCAATACATTAGGGCAGCTCTTTACAAAAGGATAAAATTCTGCTTTCTGGGCAGGAACAATTTCCAGATTAATAAATGCCGTAATATGATATCCCAGCTTTTCCTGATTAACCTTCGCCTCATAAGCGTCTATAATATGTTCCTTTTCAAGTCTTTCTATTCTGGCAGATACAGCCGGCGATGACAGATATACTTGCTCCGCCAGATTTTTTAACGGGGTTCTTGCGTTCTGCTGTAATAAAGATACAAGCTTCTTATCTATTTCATCCATATTAGTATCCTCCCTTTGTTTTTCCTGATATGGGGATATTTTATCTTAATTTCTTAAAGAAATCAACTTTTTATCTTAATTTTTTTAACCAATCTTGAAATACATACTATTATCTGGTACAATAAACGTATTAAAAAGCATAATCGAAAGGAGCTTATTATGGGTCAGAACGAAGAATACGAAGAGGGCACGGTTACACTCACATTAGATGATGATACTGAAGTTGAATGCGCCATTGTTTCCATATATCCTGCCGGAGACAGGGAATATATCGCACTTCTTCCGTTAGGGGGAGAAGAGGAGAAAAACGGAGAAGTGTATCTCTACCGCTATATGGAGGACGAGAACGGAGAACCTTCTCTGGAGAATATCGAAGACGATGAGGAATACGAAATTGCTGCCGATGCCTTTGATGAGATGCTTGACAGCGAAGAATATGACGAAATAGTAACTGAGGACGAAGAATAATCTGTTGTAAACAGGGGCTTTATGGCCCCTGTTTTTTACATTATCTCCTTAACAAATCTGGACGCCTCCAGTTTTTTATTATACCTTTCTCTGGAATAAAATATATTCAGATGTTCTCTGGCCCTTGTCATGGCCACATAAAACATACGGCGTTCCTCCTCTGTTTCAGATTCGAATATTGCTTTTTTATAGGGTGTTATGCCTTCATTGGCATCAATAATATATACTGTATCATATTCCAGACCTTTTGCGCCATGAAATGTGGTAAGGGCTACCCCGTCTCTGTCTTTTGCTCCTGCCATGGTGCTTTCCTTAAGATTGGCAGTATATATATCTATATACCTTTTCCAGTCATCATAGGTTTTACAGTTTACGGCACTTTCCATAATTTCGTCAGCAATATCTGTTAGTTCTTTAAGTTCAATACCGTGATTTTGGGCATATTCAGACAGATATTCATCATAGCCGATACCTTTTCTGATATAGTTAACAGCAGCATAGGGTGACATTCCTGCAATCAGCCGCAAATCATTTTTCATAC
>JBJEND010000127.1:0-2413 GCA_051880015.1 Butyrivibrio sp.
TGCCGTCAACCTCAAGGGTTGTGCCGTTAAAAAGTTCATCCTTCCATTCTCCCTTATACAGTTCATTGCCCTTTATGTCATACAGACAGAATGAGCCGGGCAGGGAAAAGTCGTTGGCACTATCCATATAAATAATGTCCCCATTGCTAAGTCTTCTAAGGTAATACACTACGTCTGAAAGGTATACATTCGTATCCGTGGATAGAGCGTTATAGTATGATGTAATGGCAAGCCTGCCTCCGCTGATGGAAATATCATTCCATGCAGAAATTCCACGACTTTTATGAGCAGTTATACTCACATCACTGTCTTTAATTATCACATTTGTTTTGGAATAAATTCCTGATGAATAGTAGGCTGTAATATCCAAAACAGAATTGTTGACAGTAAGTTTATTTGCAGTGATGCCCAGTTTACTTATTACTTCAAGATTGCAGTCCTCTATAAGTAAATTACCATTAGCAGCACCTATTCCACAGCCATTAGAAGCCGTTATGGTAAGCCCGGAGTTTCCGGTTTTACTTCCTGTGACTGTAATACTGCCGGATGAATATATACCGGTGCCAGCATAATATCCATAACTAAGTGTGCCTGTACTTATGATATTTGCTTTTCCTTCCACCACTACCGTGGCACCATCCGGGAGAATGACTGCCTCTTCTTCAGTATCTCCAGCTATAATGCAAAAACCATCCTCCAGGGTAAGGGTCAGGGTATCTTCATCCCAGCTCCACAAAGCTCCCTCTTCCGGTACGGGAACAGCATCCGATGTAAAGTCAAGACTGCCATGTAATTCTGTCTCGGGTATTACAGTGGCTCTAATTTCTGCATGGCAGAGTCCTGTAGCATCCTCATCATATCCTGCAAGGGCTATATAATATGTTCCGGCGTCAGTAAGATAATAAGTAAAATTTTCATCGTCTGTACTATAAACCTCGTGTCCCTCTGAATCAAATATCCAGTTATAGGTATCCAC
Source organism: Butyrivibrio sp. (assembly GCA_051880015.1). Taxonomy (GTDB): domain Bacteria; phylum Bacillota; class Clostridia; order Lachnospirales; family Lachnospiraceae; genus Eshraghiella. Next base: position 977 of record JBJEND010000127.1, read on the forward strand.
ATACGAATCCTTGCCTGCAAAAACAACATATAACATTGTATCGGCCTTAACATCCACTTTAAGGAGTTTTGCGTAGACCGTATAGCCATCCGGATCGGTGTATATACATTCACTGCCAAGCTCATAGTCAAAGGATGCGGGAAGCTTGGTAAATGTATCCAGTTTCTTTATCACCGTTGCCATATCGCAACGCTTGCATACTCCATTATCATCAAGATCATGTCCCAGAGCTTCCCCGGTAACCGTCTTAATTACTCCCAGACATGCCGTGCACCGTTTAATCGTGTAACTTCCGTTTACACAATCCGCAGGATGGGTCTCGAGGGGTTCGTATTCATGATCACAATCCAGCAATGCAAATTCACCCATCTGCATGCAATTCTCCCCATTACTATAGCCTACCTCTGTTATTACAAGTTTAAAATATTTATATGCCTTGGTTGTTTTGTCAAATGCAAAGGTATAGTCTGTAGTACTTTCCCCTTCAAGCACAGTATCATCAGTGACACTATGTATCTCTTCCCAGGTTCCCGTACCTGTGCCGGTATAATCATTGCATCCGTAAATCACCCAGCTTTCAGGGTTACGCCAGGGATTATCGTCGGTATCATTACCTGTTGTAATGGTATAGCCACTGACTTTTATGGCAGAGGATGCCGAAAAAATAATATAAGCCCCGTGAAAATCCGTAACACACCATTTTGTGGTTCTGTCTCCGTCAACAAGATTTTCATAATTCTCATAATATTCACCATCATCTACCCCGGCTGTACCCTCCAGAGGGGTAAATCCGGAATATTCAGAATATTCACCGGCCTTTGCCGTAACCGGGCAGAGGGAGACCAGCATCAGAATGCTTAAGAGAATGCTTAACATCCATTTTCCTTTAGTTATTAATTTCATGTTATTCCTCCTGTATTTATTTTGTATCAGTATAAGCTTTTTTACAATATTTGTCAATGATTTGGGGTGAAATAACATTTTCTGGGATGAAGCGACATCCGTTAGGGACGAAGCGACATGGGCAAAAAAAGGCACCGCCAATGCGGTGCCAATCAGTACAATACTAATCCAATTCCGGTTCAATAAGACCGTATGTATTATTTTTACGTTTGTATACTACATTAACCTCTTCTGTTTCAGAATTAAAGAAAACATAGAAATTATGCTGCAAAAGCTCCATCTGGATGCAGGCTTCCTCTGCACTCATGGGTTTAATTCCAAACTTCTTGCTTCTGACTATTCTGATTTCCGGTTCATCTTCATAATATTCATTATTTACATAAAATGAACTGAATTCCGGAGCAGCCTGTTTTGAATCAATAATCTTATTCTTATACTTCTTGAGCTGTCTTTCGATAATTTCTTCCACAAGATCAATGGATACATACATATCGCTGCTGGCCTGCTCTGCACGGATAATACTGCCCTTGATAG
>JBJEND010000128.1:0-2411 GCA_051880015.1 Butyrivibrio sp.
TACCACACCTACACGGGGTTTTTTAATATCAAGAAGAGGCAGTGCATCAAAGGCATCAATCATATCCTTAATATCACCGTTGTACTGCCTCATTGACAGATGCTTTCCGCTTAAGGACTTTATACAACGTTCTTTCATTTCCCCGGCAAGTTTATCTGCTGAACCCGGTACGGCTTCATATGGTCTGGTTCTGTATAAAACGTTCATATATACATCCCCCATTTGAAGAGCCATTAAAGCACGTTTTAACACCTTTGGGGTATATTTGAACCCGGAGTTGGTTTCGATGCCTCCTACGCTTAAGGAGACAACAGGAATGTGTTCCATTCCGGCTTTTTTAAGTGCACGTCTGATAAATCCTATATAATTGCTGGCACGGCAGCCGCCTCCTGTCTGGGTAATTATTACTGCGGTTTTGTTCAAATCATATTCGCCGGATAAAAGGGCTTCCATGATCTGTCCCGTAATAATAATAGAGGGATAGCAGGCATCGTTATTAACGTATTTCAGTCCGGTATCAACGGATGATTTTTCCATGTTCCGAAGCATAACTATATTATAGCCGCAGGCATTAAGTGCAGGCTGTAAAAAGTCAAAATGCAAAGGTGAAAGCTGGGGACAGAGAAGTGTATAATTTTCTTCACGCATTTTCTCGGTGAATTCTACTCTGTGATAAGCGGAAGAGCTGACTTTGCGCACATAATTATTATTATCCCGTACTTTTAAAGCTGCAATAAGGGAACGGATTCGGATTCTTGCAGCACCCAGATTATTAACCTCATCAATTTTCAGAACTGTATATATCTTGCCTCCGGATGAAAGAATATCATTCACACAGTCAGTGGTTACGGCATCAAGACCGCATCCAAAGGAGTTAAGCTGAATCATGTCCAAATCATCTCTTGTCTTAACAAAAGATGCGGCAGAATACATTCTGGTATGGTATGTCCACTGGTCCATTACAATTACCGGACGTTCTACCACTCCAAGGTGGGCAATGCTGTCCTCTGAAAGAACGGCAATACCGTAGGAATTAATTAAATCAGGAATTCCGTGATTGATTTCCGGGTCAATATGATATGGTCGTCCGGCCAGTACAATTCCCCGTCTGCCTGTTTCTTCAAGATATTTAAGAGTCTTTTCTCCTTCAGTCTGAATATCTTTACGGCACTGCATCATCTCTGCCCATGCAATTTTGCAGGCATCGGAAATCTCAACAGCGGGAATCTTAAATTCCTTGGAGAAAACCTTAACCAGTTCGTTCTCTGCAACCTCTTCATCGGCAAAGGAAATAAAAGGATTCATGAAGTTAACATTATTTTCTTTGAGCTCTTCAACATTATTTTTGATATTTTCACCGTAGGATGTAACTATAGGACAGTTGAAGTGGTTGTTGCAGCCTTCGCTTTCGCATCTTTCATAGGGAATACATGGGTAAAAAATGAATTTTATTCCCTGATTGATTAACCATGCTATATGTCCGTGAACCAGTTTGGCAGGATAGCATTCTGATTCGCTGGGGATTGATTCTATTCCCAGTTCATACAGCTTACGGCTGGAAGGAGGGGAGAGTACAACCCTGAATCCAAGTCTGGTAAAAAATGTATGCCAGAAAGGGTAATTCTCATACATATTAAGGCAGCGGGCAAGACCTACCACACCTCTTGGAGCTTTATCCTCGTCCAGAGATTCATATCCGAAAATTCTTTTGTTTTTATATTCGTAGAGATTAGGAATCTTGTCTTTATTTTTTTCTTTGCCCAGACCCCTTTCACAGCGGTTACCGGACACGAACTGTCTGCCTCCGGTGAATTTATTAATGGTCAGGAGACAGTGATTGGTACAGCCCTGACAACGGGTCATGGCTGTGGTATATTCAAGAGAATTAATCTGTTCAATGGAAAGCATGGCGGAAGGCTGTCCCTCATATCTTTCCCTGGCAATTAACGCAGCGCCGAAAGCGCCCATAATTCCTGCAATATCCGGACGAATAGCCTGCACGTTGGCTATTTTCTCAAAGCTTCTCAAAACAGCATTATTATAAAATGTACCACCCTGAACAACAATGTTTCTACCCAGGTCATTGGCATCAGAGAGCTTGATTACTTTATATAAGGCATTCTTAATTACGGAATAAGCAAGTCCGGCTGAAATGTCATCCACACCGGCGCCTTCCTTCTGGGCCTGTTTTACTTTGGAATTCATAAACACCGTACATCTGGTGCCAAGGTCTATGGGATGCTTTGCAAAGAGGGCGGCTTTGGCAAAATCCTGTACCGAATAGTTAAGGGATTTGGCAAAGGTCTCAATGAAAGAACCGCATCCTGAGGAGCAGGCTTCATTAAGCTGTACACCGTCAACGGTATGGTCTTTAATCTTGATACATTTCATATCCTGTCCGCCAATGTCCA
>JBJEND010000129.1:0-11889 GCA_051880015.1 Butyrivibrio sp.
TGCCGGGGCTAATGTTTCAATTATTTTGGGACATTTTCAAATATGCTTGACATGTGTATCAATTTTTTATTTCTCTCATATATATCTTCCATAATCTGCTGCACATGTGAGCCCAGAAATTTCTTCTCTTCCTTGGTCAGTGTGCTTATGTCAATAGGGTCTGCAAACTCCAGAACAGTATGTGCCTTTCTGATTCTGGGAAACTGGCTCTCAAAGCATTTTTCCGTATTATTCTGTACCATGGGAATAATCTTGCAGCCGGTTTTCTCCGCAAACTTAAGACTGCCCTCTTTAAATGGAAGCATCCCGTTCTCCATGGTATTGCGTGTTCCCTCAGGGAAAATAACGATGGAAATTCCGCTTTTAATATATTCTATTCCCTGAAGAATTGTTTTAAACCCTGCCTTAATATCATGCCTGTCCAGAAAAAGGCAGTACAGGAAACGCATCCATGTACTCAGAAGAGGAACCTTTGCCAATTCTTTCTTAGACACAAATCCCGTGAGATTGGGCATTTTGGCATATGCAATAACCACGTCAAAAAAACTTCTGTGATTACCTACAAAAAGCACCGCTTCATCCTTGGGTATTTTATCATATCCAATGACCGTTGTCTTTGTACCTGATATAAATAAGAGGACCTTAAATGCAAACTGAACAATTCTTAAAGAACTGTAGTCCCTTTTTTTTCTGTTAAATTTACCGATAATCAGCTCTGCCAGAAACACAGGCAGACTGGTAATCAGGAAAAAAGCCACAAAACAGATAGCCAGCACAAATCTAATCATTCGTCGTCTCCTATAACTATTTGATGTAAAATTCTACCATTAAGTATACACTCTTAATTTATTATTTGCAAATTTATAAAAAGATGATACAATATTTCTGATAAAAAAGTGAAATACAGGAGGATGGATATGACAATAGCAGCTAGTATGGCTCTTGCTATGGCAACACCGGTCAAAGTTATTCTGATTGTTTTAGGTGTAATTGTGGTTATTTTCATCGTTCTTATGTTAGTCAGCAGAAAGCTTCAGCAGAAACAGGCGGATTCCCAGGCACAGATTGAAGCTGCTTCCCAGGTCGTTTCCATGCTGATTATTGATAAGAAGCGGATGAGAGCCAAAGATGCAAATATGCCTAAGATGATTGCCGATCAGATTCCGAAATATATGAGACTGGCTAAACTTCCCATCGTTAAAGCCAAGGTCGGACCGAGAGTTATGACATTAATCGCAGATGAAAAGGTATTTGATGATCTCCCAATTAAAACAGAGGTCAAAGTAGCAGTAAGCGGAATTTATATTACGGAAATCAAATTTGTCCGGGGCAAAGCAGTTGTTCCCAAGAAGAAAAAAGGATTCTTCCGCCGCCAGCTTGAGAAAGCCAATGAAGAAAAAAATCCTTCAAAAACATCTAAAAAGAAAAAGAAATAATACCGATAATATTATACCCCGGCAGTGCCGGGGTATTTTTCATATTTTGGAACCTTTTGCGCCCTTGGTGCCTCCCAGGGTTGACTGATTCAGAATATTGGTATCAAATGTAAAAGTTATATCCTCTTCCTCACGGTTACGCTTAAGGGCCAACTGAATCATTCTGTCCAGCAGCTCTTTATAAGGTATTCCTGCCGGTTCCCACAGATAGAAGGAAAGGGAGCCGGGAATTGTATTGATTTCGTTAAAATATAACTCACCGCTGTCCGAATCAATCATATAATCAATTCTTGCCACACCGTTACACCCAAGGCATTTAAACGCCTTTACAGAAAGCTTTTGTATGCGGTCACGAAGCTCATCAGATATATTTGCAGGAATCTGTCTGGAAACACTGGCCATTCCCTTGGAACCGCCTTTTGCATTGCTTACATACTTATCCTCGTAACTTAGTATATCTTTGGTATGCATGGGTTCTTCACACACTGAAGCAACTGCCTCTTCGTCATCTCCCAGAACAGAGCAGTTAATCTCCCTGAGATTCAAAATAGCATGCTCAACAATTATTTTCCTTGCGAACATAAACGCTTCATCAATTCTTTTTTCCAGCTCTTCTCTGTTCTTTCCTACTCCAATGCCTACACTTGAGCCTGAATTTACAGGTTTTACAATTACGGGATATCCGAACCTCTTCTCTACGTCGTCCATTATGGCATCCACATTTTTATAATCCCCCACGGTATATAAAGCACCGTCCAAAACAGGAATATCATTATCCTTCAGCACTGTTTTCATTATGTATTTATCCATTCCTGCTGCCGAAGCAGTAACATCACAGCCTACAAAGGGAACTCCCACTGTCTTTAAATATCCCTGAAGTGTTCCGTCCTCCACATTGGTTCCGTGGACAATGGGGAAGACAATATCTATCTCCTTCTTCTGTTTGCCGGAAAAGGCTTTCATGGGGTAAGGAACAAGAAACGTACTGCTGCCCTCATTAACCATAATTACACGGTGGGACTCCTTAATTAGCTTATCTATATTTCTGTAGGCATCTATGTTACCCACATTTTCACCGATATACATATCCCTGTTCTTGCTGATATACACAGGAATAATATCGTATTTTTCCGTATCCATACTCATAATTGCCTGAATTGCGGAAATAACTGATACCTCATGTTCCACACTGTTTCCGCCAAATAAAACTGCTACTCTGGTTTTCATTTTATATCTGTCTCCTTTTAATAGTTATCCGGCAAATCATTTTCCAGCAGAATATATTTATGTCCGTCTGCCGGAACGGAATATGCGAATGCCATGGCATCTTCAAGCCTGTCAAAGGCCCTGCAGCGTTCTGCGGCGAATCCGGAATCCTGAATACCCTTCCCAATGGGAGCAGTATGTTTCCTGCCTACCAATGCAATATAATCACAGCATTTGGCCGCATATGTTCCGAATTCATAATTAAAGCGCTCCTCCTCGGTTCCTAACTCCACCATTCCGGGAGTAACCAGAATACGGGTACCCTCAAACATGGCCAAGGTCTCCACTGCCGCTTTTGAACCAACGGGATTGGAATTGTATGCGTCATCAATAATTGTCACCCCGCCCTTTTCAATTAACTGCATTCGGTGTTCCACCGGCTGCAGTTTACGCACTGCCGTTTTAAGAGCCGCAAATTCAATGCCCAGACTATTGGCAACAGCAATGGCTCCTGCCACATTTATTACATTATGGGCTCCCACCAGCTTCATTCGGAAAGTCTCCCTGCTGCCGTCAGGGGCAATCATATCAAATTCTGTTCCTGTATATGAGACTTTAATATTATCAGCATAATATCCGCTCTTATTTTCTCCCGTTGAGTAAAAAATCCTGTTATTATAAGAGTTTCCTCTGTTTCTTATATATTCGTTATCACCGTTCAAGAAAATTGTACCATTTTCCGGAAGTGCATCTGCCAGTTCGAATTTTGTGTTGACAATATTGTCCATATTAAGAAATGTCTCCAGATGCTGGGGACCTATGGATGTAATAACTCCGTAATGGGGATGAACTATATCACACAGTTCCTTAATATCTCCTATATTTCTGGCACCCATTTCACAAACAAAGATTTCATGGATGGGTTTCAGTTCCTCTCGTATAGTCTTCACTACTCCCATGGGGGTGTTATAGCTGGCCGGAGTCACAAGAACATTATATTTACTTTTTAGAAGCGTCTGAAGATAATATTTTACGCTTGTCTTACCATAACTTCCCGTAACGCCTATTATCTTCAAATCCGGCATTCTGCGAAGAATTTTTCCGGCATCATTAATATAATACCGGTTGATACCTTTTTCAACCGGAGAATTGATAATATTAACAAGAATAATTATTAAAGGCTGAACAAGAAGCAGTCCGCCCAGAACCACAAACATAAAACGTCCTGCAAAAACGCCTCCCAGAGTCAATATTACATTAAGAACCGTATCTGTTACAACAAGTCGTTTGGCGCGCTTGGTGAATACCAGTTTTTTCTTGGTATTGGTTTTACGGAGGTAAAAATAGCACGCCATAATCCCCGCCACACCTATATAAAATATGACTGCAAAGGGAATTTTATTCCATAGGACAGGCAGAACAGACAACCCTGCAACGGCAACCAAAATAAGCTGTTTCTGAATATTCCCGAAAATCCATTTAATGTGCTCTTTATTCTTATATCCGTTAAGCTGGAACATATGGAGATTATACCGCAATACACCCCAGAATGCCGGTGCAAACAGTCCCAGGGCAATATAGTAAAACAATTTATCCATTTTCAGATTTCTCCAATCTTAAAGTACGATTTCATTATTCTGTCAAATACTGCCCGTTGTTCAACAAAACAAAAATGGCCGGCATTCTTAATAGGTGCAAGACCGGCATTAGGCATTTTGGCTTCCATCAGTCTGCCGTCAGACAGGGGAGTTGCCGTATCGTTCTCTCCCCATATCAGAAGGGTATCCTGACTGACTTTAGGAAAAAGCTCTGTCAAATCTTCATTAACAGCTTTAACAAGGCACTGCTTCATCATTGGTGATGCATTTCTGTAATCCTCCGAGCCCTGTTTTTCCTTCCATTTGTCTATAGGTTTATGGAAAATTTTATAAATCAGGGGAAGGGAGTAAAATTTTTTAAGTCTTTTATATCTCTTAATTTTGCGCTGCTGTTTCGGAGTCTTTACAGGAAGCACTCCGGCACTATCTATAAGTACAATCCTGTTAATTTCAAAGGGAAGCTCATCTCTGGCTGCAAGCTTAATAATTACCCTTCCACCATAGGAATGTCCTATCAGGGTTGCTTTGGAAATCTTCAGTTTATCCAAAAACTGTATAAAAAAATCGGCATAATCATCCACTGCCCAGGGTTCCCTTGGTTCATCACTTCTTCCGAATCCCGGGAAATCAAACTGGATAACCCGGCATCGGGAAGCTATTACTCCGGCAACACTGTCATACAATTCCATACCGGTTCCCCAGCCCTGCAATATTACCACGGTTTCTTCGCCTTTTCCTGTCTCTTTGTATTGTATTGTATATCCGTTAATGACTGTCTCCATTTATTTATCCTCAACCGATTCTATAGCAATACACACTCTGCACTGGGATACATAATCCAGATTAATCTCCAATCCGTATGTTATATCAATATGTATGCGCTCGTCTTCTTCAACTATTTCAAGGGAATATGTATCTATTCCCATATTAAGCCCACCATATGGGGTAGGATAGTATGTCATGTTCTTCTGTCCTGCAGTAAATACCATATGCTGTCCGGTAGCTCCGTTTACCGTCAGTTCAACTTCCTTAGGTGAAACCTTTAATGTATTTTTATTAACCTGAGTACTGTTTTCTATCGGCTCATCATACTTGATATAATGCTTTCCGTTTCTCTTATAATAGTTCCCGATATATATTACTTCAATCTCATCATAATCTTCCTGCTCTCCTACGCTGTGAAGACCTTTTATTTTAATACAAACCTTTTTATTCATTACTCTCTTCCTGTGTACGGTTCAGAAAAGTAAGGAACCTGAACCGGCATTCATAAGTATTTTCACTCAAATCATCCATCGTAACTGCCTGATATGCTTTTTCAGACAACACCGCTTCAAACTGCTCTTTGGTATCCTTGGGAACCACCGAATAAGTGGAATCCACAAAACAAAGAGGAGGATAAAGCACACACCACCAGTTTTTCCCACAGGCATCCCCGATATCCACGCGGAATGCCTCATACTCTCCCGGGGGGAAACTCATATCTCCATATACCTTCATGGGGAAATATGCCCGTTCGAAATACACTTCTACATTATATTCATATCCTTCTTCTCTTATAACACCACGGGCAAGCTCTGCGATTTCATCTTTGACATCATATAAAATATTTCTTGCTTCGTCAAGACTGTCTGCATCCTTAAGCTCCACTTCAAGAAACTGAACGATTTTATTTTTTACCAAAAGCTTTAGTTCCTGGTCTTCTTCGCTGTCGCTGTTGGCACGTACATGAAAACGGATTATGCTGTCTGCAATTTCTTTCTGTATTTTGTACGTGTCAGATTCTTTAATAAAATATGTACCGGCCAGAAATATTATTATAGCCGAAACCGCCAGAATTAAAAATGGTTTTTTCATGTCAGATAAATCCTCCTGCAAAATGTAATCATTTTATATAGAGGATTCTTTCCCTGTTATTCAGATTTATTCATTTTATCATAAATAATCTGACATATCTGCTCTTTCTGACGTTTGATATGCTCCATCATACAATTGCTGGCTTCCTCCACGGCTCCCTTCTCTATGAACGTAATAATCTGATCATGCTCTTTGTATATGGCATAACTTCCCTTAATACTTTTAATGTACTCAAACCTGTACCTTAATACATGCTCCTCCAACTGACGCATAATATCCATAAGTACATTATTGCCGGATGATTCGCCTATCATGCGGTGCAGCAGATTGTCCAAATCAGATATTCTGGCAACATCCTCTGCCTTTATGGCATCCTCTATCTGACTGTTTATATTTCTTAACCGGTTAATCTGGTCCGGGGCAATGTTAGCGGCTGCCAATCTTACGGACATGGTTTCCACCGCAATTCTCACATCAAGGGCGTCTTTAACATCCTTATCCGTCATTCCCGCCACTCTGGCGCCGCATCTGGGATATACTATAACAAACTGCTCCCTTTCCAGTCTCTGTATAGCTTCTCTCACCGGGGTTCTGCTTACTCCTAGCTGATTGGCAATAGGTATCTCCATCAGACGTTCATCCGGTGCCAGCACCCCTGTCATTATGGCTTTTTTGAGAGTGTGATATACCGCGTCCCTTAAGGATTCACCCTCTCCCATATCAAGTAACTGTACTTCTGAAATCACTCTTCATCCCACCTTATCTATATTAATTCTACCACATAAGAATTTCTGGTCAGCCTGCTGTTCTTCAGGGCTTCTTTACACTTTACGGCCTTATTGTAATCGTCGAATAATCCGAAAACAGTAGGCCCGCTTCCGCTCATAATGGAGTTAAGTGCCCCCTGCTTAATCATTTCAGACTTAATGGTCCCTATAACGGGATATGCCTTCTCTGTTACGGTTTCCAATACGTTGGAAAGTCTGTCCGCCACCCCGTAAATATCGTCACCATTAATACTCTGTATTATTCCGTCAATATCCGGATGCACAGTATTCTCATCCAGCACAAGATGTTCGTAAACATATTTGGTAGACATGCTTATTCCGGGTTTGCCGATTACCACATAGCATCTGGGACAGGGTTTAAGAGGGGTAAGCTTATCTCCTACTCCTTCTGCAAGAGCAGTTCCTCCCATAATACAGTACGGAACATCCGCTCCCAGACGGGCTCCTCTTGACATAAGTTCCTCTTCTGTCAATCCCAGTTCAAAAAGCCGGTTCATACCCTTAAGCACTGCTGCCCCATCCGTGCTTCCTCCCGCCATTCCTGCAGCTACAGGTATAAACTTGAACAAATCTATGTCCACTCCCTCTGTTATACCGAATTCCTCCCTAATAAGGCGGGCAGCTTTATATGCCAGATTATCCGGTCCCACGGGAAGGAAATTAAGATTGGTCCTGATACTGATATTGCCGGTTCTGTTTTTAACAATATTCACTTTATCAAATAAATCAATGCTCTGCATAACCATTCTCACTTCATGATATCCGTTATCCAGAGTTCCCAGTACATCCAATCCCAGATTAATTTTAGCATATGCCTTAAGACTGATTCTGTTCATTCGATTCTCCTGTAAAAAAGCATTATTATCTATTATAATCTTACTTTGTATTAAAATCAATACAATTCGATACCGGTAATTTCAGGAACAAAAAGGCACCGTCCAATTTACGGTGCCATATGCTTCAGCAGCTTTTTACAACAAGAATTTTCATTCCGGGTCTTATATCTTCAGTTGTCAGATTATTAGTCTCCATTATTTTGCTTACGGTTGTTCCGTATTTTTTGGCAATATCCCAGAGACTGTCTTCCGCTTTGGTAATATATCCCGTAATTCCCGGGAGATTTTTAATGCGGTTATAATCAGGCTCTTTATCCGTAACCTCAGAAATAACAGTTTCCTCTGATGGATTGGTAATCATTAAATCAATTCCCAATACACATTTTATGTCTACTTCCCCATTCACCAGCGTCGCATTTATCCTCAATCCTTCTGTCTTACAGTTATATATATAATTTTCCCCGTATTCCAATCCGTCAATACTCTGTGTAAACGGAAGCTTATACCGTCCAAATCCCACCGGTTCCTCCCCGTCTGCCCTAAGATAAAGCACATCCACGGTAACCGCTCCTTCAAGTTCAATTTCTTCCGGCTTACTGATTATTTCCTCAATATACACTGTACCCACAGCATTGAGTATCTGCATAACATCCGCTGCATTTAATTTAAATCTTCCGTCCACCCTGCACTGCAGATTGTTTTTCATAACCATTGACTGACACTGTATCTTTTCCTTTGTCAATACAAGTTCCCTGGTAGGAGAATATGCGTCTGCAAGGATATCACAATTATCTTCACCATAGGCTTTAATATCCATATCCATAATAACTTCTATATCTAAAGTCCTCATTTCTCCGTTTCCGTCAGGGCGTAATACCATACTTTTCTCTGAAATCGAATAGTTAATATCCGGATACGCGTCCTCAGCGCTGTCATTTAAGGCTATTTTCCCACTGAAAGGAATATGCTCACTATGAAAATTAACCGACTCCTCCATCTGCTCTGAAGAATATATACAAAAAACCGCAAGTTCTCCTTTAATTCCCAGTTCTCCGTCCCTTAACCGAAACTCCACGCTTTCCGGGTCGAGCTCATACCAGAGAATTTTCCCTGCACTGTCGTTGGATGATGGCAGATTAACCGTTTCCCTGATTCTGTATATATCCTTCTGGGAGGATAATAGCTTCATTACATTAAGATTGCGCTGTCTGCTCTGGAGATTATCCATTTCTATTTTACATACTGCTTCTCTGTCATAGAGAGTGTCTGCGGTTACGTTAATTCTGATAAGTGCTTTTACACTTATTTTCCGGGAATGAATCACATGTATTGAAATGTCCTCCAGGAAATGTACACATTTAATAATATCCTGAGGCGTAACCTCCTCCATGGAAATTATCTCTTCAAAAGGGATTTCCCCTTCCATTGAGTTACACCCATTGCCCGTACTGTACAGCAGGCGGTATTTCAGTTTGCCGGCAATGCCTATTCTGCCCTCCATTGCCCGAACTTTATCTATTGTAACCTCACCATGCTCTTTTATTTTATTCCGTATGTCAGGTTTGCCATCGGATAAAATAAAATCATCATCCACCGTAATCATAGCCTCTTCCTTACCCTTGGTGCGGCTCATATGTATAACTTTTTTATCTGTTTCCATAAAAATTCCCTGTCCTCTCAATTCTGTTATTACTCATACCAGTAATAAATATGATAAAGAACAGGGTATTATTCCCTTTGTTATTCAAAAATAATATTTTTATCGATGTATTCCAGTTTCACTACCACATAGGGATATGTCACCATTTTGTTAACTGCTTCCCCTGCCTTGGGGCCTATAAGAGTTGTATGTATACTCAGGCTGCTGTCAGTTTCATATAAATCATCCACTCTTATACTGTAACCTCCGGTACTTTTCTCGCCATACCCTACAGCTATATACAGATATCCGTCAATGGAATATGACATTGAGAAAGGTTCGGCTCTTTTTCCCTCTATTGCAGTAAGCAGTTCGGGTGGAATATCTTCCCTTTCCACTACGGTAAAATCCAATGTTTTATGGTTTTTGTCCGTAATATTGACTGCCTTGCATCCGGACAGAGACATTGCCAGGATAATGATTAAACAGATAAATTTTCTCATATCGAAGGACCTGCTTTTTTATCAATATATGAAGCAGCATCCCATTTAGAACTATTTATCCGTAAAATCATACTCCACATCATCTCCCCCTTCAGCCAGGGTAACGGTGTAACTGTTAATCTGCTTGCCGTTAATAATTGAAATGACATGTGTTCCCGTTACCATATCAAAGGTTACAGGTGCAACTCCCATGTATGTACTGTCAAAATACACCAGCCCGCCTACAGGACCGGAAACTGTTACATCATTAATCTTACTGACTACAGTTTCTTCCTCACCGGTGGAAGGTTTCTCAGTAGTTTCCTCCTCCGAAGAGGTTTCTCCCTCTGAATCCTTACCCAGAGTAATTTCGATTTTCTGATGTCCGGGTTTTACATCAATGTAGGAACTGTAGGTCACATATCCCTCCGCTGTAACTATAACAGAATGTTTTCCGACGGAAAGGGTAAGCGTATTGCTTTGATCTCTTTTGACATTATCTATATACAGAGAGGCATTACCTATATTGATATCGAATTTAATGCTTCCCGTCTCGGTGATATTGGCAGCTACATCGGAAAAATCCGCCACGCACTGTTCTCCTCTGGCAACGGTTACGTATTTTTCCGCAATATTATCCCCGTTGCGCACTTCAACTTTATGGGTTCCCTCAGGGACAATAATCAGCATATTTTCTTCAATTACTTTTATTATGCTGCCACCGATATCTACCAGTCCGCCAAGAAAAATATCTGCTCCCTTAAGGGTTATATACCCGTGTCCCTTATCAACTATAACCGAAACAATCCTGTTTCCCACACCTCTTATGGTCAGCCTGTCTGCCCCTGTGAGCTCCGTAACTGATATCCTTTCTTCGTCCGAAACCACATATAAATCATCTTTGTAATAAAAAAGGCTTGTTCCCACCGTCATGGATCTGGTGGAATCATTTACTGAAAATGAGGTAACATTAATATTTTCCCATACCTGTGAATCAGGGGAAATCTGTATTTGGGAAATCTTAAACGATACAGGGTCATAATATATGTCCACTACGTCTCCCTTTGACAGTGACTGTATGGAGGAAGTCCTTCCGGTCTTGGTAAGCACGGTTGTCCCAACATTATAGGAGTACATGCATTCTTCTTCCGTTTCGATTTTATAAAACTCAATTATTTTGTTCTCATAATCCACATTGGTAATTACTGCCAGAGAAGACACATCCTTTGGGTCTTCCTTCGTCTCCACCGTCTGGCTGTAATGTTTTCCGGCTGTGGTGCTGTCGGCATTACAGCCCGTACAGCAGACACAGATTAAAATTATATATAAATTTATGTATATAAGTTTTTTCATTAGTACCTCCGTATGGATATTATATCACAACTTATTATGAATAGATAGTTTTAATAAAATCAAGTCTTTTTTCATTCTGCTCAAGAAATTTTTTCATTTTATCCAGTTTTTTCTGGGGTATCCATGCCTTGTTTGAGTTGAAATATCCGTTAAGTATCTTCCAGAACTTTTCAGGATATGAAAAGAGCACAGAAAGCAGTTCTATATCCTCTTCCGTAATATTTCTCTCTTTGTCATA
Organism: Butyrivibrio sp.; assembly: GCA_051880015.1. Taxonomy (GTDB): domain Bacteria; phylum Bacillota; class Clostridia; order Lachnospirales; family Lachnospiraceae; genus Eshraghiella. The sequence goes on from JBJEND010000129.1 coordinate 11,434, forward strand.
TTCATCAATCATATGATATCCCAGCTTATAATCCCAGTCATTTTTTTCCATAATTTTTCTCATAAAGCAGTATAAGTCTGCCATGAGAAAATTATAATTCTGCTTATCAAAATTCAGTACAACCGGGAGCTGCTTTGCAAAACATACATTATGGAAATTGTAATCTCCGTGACACAATCCCTTATGCAGTTTATTTTCCGGGGCAAATTCTTCAAGCTTTGCTATTGCCCTTTTACCCTCTTCATAAAAGATATCACAGCCTGCTGTGGCAAGCAGTTCAAATTCTGTTCTGTTGTTTCTTCCGTACAGATACTTGCGAATACGCTTTATTTCACGATTGTGGCCCTCCATTTCCTCCTTCAGGCTCCTGGCAGCATACAGAGGCTTTTCCGGGGCATTTTTCTCCATTTCATTATGAAGAACTGCCAGGGCTCTTACCGCCATAAATAAATCTCC
>JBJEND010000130.1:0-11853 GCA_051880015.1 Butyrivibrio sp.
AATGTGATTTTTTGGGAGAAAAACACATTCAAATATTTGCACAGTAACTGTTATAATCAATATGTTAGGAATATATTAGCGGGGTGAATGATAATGGAAAAGCCTATTAACATTTATGAGGGTAAATATGGAGTTAGAGAATGTCTTCTTGCTTTGAAGAAACAGGAAGAGGGAGTATTGGTGGCAAAGGTTAAGGAACTTGAAGCAGGTATTGCAGATCAGCTTGCTGAACGTGATGCCCTGACTGCGGAGAGAGATTCCAAGAAAGACCAGATTGAAAGAGAATATGCTATCAGAATCAATAATAATAATAGGGATATTGATAAATGCAAAAATTCCCTTGCAGATTTGGAGAATCAGCAGAAGAAGCTTAAACAGGAACTTGCAGAGTGTTCTTTTGTTGCCGTGGGCAAGAAAAAGACTCTTAACGAAAAAATCGCAGAGAATGAAGCACAGATTGCAAAAATTAACAATAATCTCCGTGTAGCAGAGACTACTGCCAAGGAACTTGTATACGGCAAGGAGAAGAATCTTGCCAGACTTGATTCAGGTCTTAACAGACTTCAGGAATCCATGAAGGATGTAACCGACCAAATAGACGGCTATAACGAATCCATTGCCAAGCTTCGTAAGGCTCAGGAAGAATATACTTCTTTAAGTGATTATGATATTCACAAATTATTGAATGAAGATGAAGTGTTTAAGGATTATGTATATTCCCTCCTTCGTGGTACGGAAAAAGGCCTTACTGTTTCTGAACTGCAGCACAGGAATGTTATTTTTGCACTTATTCCTGATGCCAGACTTAATGATATCCTTAAAGAACTTACGGATACCAGACGTATAACCAGAAGGCTTGAAGGGGATAACGCATATTTTTCCGCAAACGATTGACTTTACAAAAGAGGCTGTATTATAATCGGGGAGATGAGTATTATTTCTCCCCGGTTTATTTTGTTTATACGGGAGATAGCATAGGAGGACAATATCATGCAGGAATTTAAACCATTTAAAGAGGGTAAGGTCAGAGAGGTATATGATATCGGAGATGCCATTGTTATGGTGGCTACTGACAGAATCTCAGCTTTTGATAATATTTTGAAAAATGTAATTACGGATAAGGGTGCCGTTTTAACCCAGATGTCCAGATTCTGGTTTGATTTTACCAGGGATATAGTTCCTAACCACATGATTTCCGTGGATACACAGGACATGCCTGAATTTTTCAGACAGGACCGCTTTAACGGTAACAGTATGATGTGTAAAAAACTGGAGATGCTTCCTATTGAATGTATTGTAAGAGGATACATTACCGGAAGCGGCTGGGAAAGCTACAAAAAGGACAGAACAGTGTGCTCCATAAAACTTCCGGAAGGACTTATGGAATCCGATAAGCTGCCTGAACCCATCTATACACCAAGCACCAAGGCTGAAATAGGCCTTCATGATGAAAATATTTCTTATGAAAGAAGTGTTGAGATACTTAAGGATATCTATGGGGAAAAGGGCGTAGAATATGCCGAAAAACTCAGGGATTACACTATTGCATTATATAAGAAATGTGCGGAATATGCCCTTGAAAAAGGCATTATCATTGCTGATACTAAATTTGAATTCGGACTTGACGAAAACGGAGAAGTGGTTCTCGGCGACGAGATGCTTACACCGGACAGTTCAAGATTCTGGCCTTTGGAGGGATTTGAGCCGGGTAAATCACAGCCATCATTTGATAAACAGTTTGTAAGAGACTGGTTAAAGGCCAATCCTGATAATGACCTGCTTCTTCCTGAAGGGGTTGTTTCCAAAACTGTTGATAAATACAAGGAGGCATATGAGCTTCTTACAGGCAAAGCATTTGCTTAATATATGAATTACAGAAAGGATTAATATATGGGAACGGATTGTTATCAGACTCCTCTTGCAGAGAGATATGCAAGTAAGGAGATGCAGTATATTTTTTCACCGGATAAGAAATTCAGGACATGGAGAGAACTCTGGATTGCTCTGGCGGAATCAGAGAAGGAGCTGGGACTGAATATTACCGATGAGCAGATTGAAGAATTAAAGGCCAATAAAGACAACATTAATTATGATGTGGCTAAGGCAAGGGAAAAGGAAGTGCGTCATGATGTAATGTCCCATGTGTATGCCTACGGAACCCAGTGTCCTAAGGCAAAGGGAATTATTCATTTAGGAGCCACCTCCTGTTACGTTGGGGATAATACAGATCTGATTATAATGACTGAGGCTCTCAGGCTCGTACGTAAAAAATTAATAAATGTTCTTAACGAACTTGCCAAATTTGCTGACACATATAAAGCGTTACCTACTCTGGCATTTACTCATTTTCAGCCGGCACAGCCTACCACCGTAGGTAAGAGAGCTACTCTCTGGATGATGGAGCTTAAACTGGATTTGGACGATTTGGATTATCTCATTGATTCCATGAGACTGCTGGGTTCCAAGGGAACAACGGGAACGCAGGCAAGTTTTCTTGAGTTATTCGAGGGAGACCATGACAAGATTCGCAGACTGGATAATATGATTGCAGAGAAGATGGGATTTCCGGGAGTATATCCTGTATCCGGACAGACATATTCAAGAAAAGTGGATACAAGGGTAGTTAATGTTCTTGCGGGAATTGCAGCAAGTGCCCATAAATTCTCCAATGATATCCGTCTTTTACAGCATCTTAAAGAGATAGAGGAACCCTTTGAAAAATCCCAGATTGGTTCTTCAGCCATGGCATACAAGCGGAATCCTATGAGAAGCGAGAGAATTGCATCTCTTGCCAATTTTGTAATGGCAGATGCAATGAATCCGGCCATTACCAGTGCTACACAGTGGTTTGAGAGAACTCTGGATGATTCTGCCAATAAGAGAATGTCTGTTCCTGAAGCATTTCTGGCTGTTGACGGTATTCTGGATTTATACATGAATGTGGTTGACGGACTTGTGGTATATGACAAGGTTATATATAAGCACATTATGGCAGAACTTCCTTTTATGGCTACCGAAAACATTATGATGGATGCGGTTAAGGCAGGAGGAGACCGTCAGGAGCTTCATGAGAGAATAAGAACACTTTCCATGGAAGCCGGCAGAAGAGTTAAACAGGAAGGATTGGATAATAATCTTCTTGAACTGATTGCAGCTGATCCTGCATTCAATATGAGTCTTGAGGAATTGCAGAAATCAATGGATCCGTCCAGATATACCGGAAGATCCAAGGAACAGGTTGAAGAGTTTTTAAGCGAGGTTATTAAACCTATTCTGGATACCAATGCAGAGGATTTGGGAATTAAGGCAGAAATTAATGTATAATGTGAATATACATTTACAGATTATCATTTTTGTTGTATACTAATCCCTGCGTGAAACGCATGAAACAGTACAATTTTAACAGCCAAACAGGAGGAAATCACATGGTTAGAGCAATAGTAGGTGCAAACTGGGGTGATGAAGGCAAGGGTAAGATTACGGATATGCTTGCCGAGCAGTCTGACATTATCGTAAGATTTCAGGGAGGCAGTAATGCCGGACATACCATTATTAATGATTATGGTAAGTTTGCGTTACATTTACTTCCGTCAGGAGTTTTCTATAATCATACCACAAGTGTAATCGGTAACGGTGTTGCGCTTAATATTCCTTATCTTTTTAATGAGATTAAGGGACTTGAGGAGAGGGGTGTTCCTACTCCAAAAATACTCGTTTCGGACAGAGCGCAGATACTTATGCCCTATCATATGGATTTCGATGCTTATGAGGAAGAAAGACTGGGTGGTAAAGCATTTGGTTCCACCAAATCAGGTATTGCTCCGTTTTATTCCGATAAATATGCCAAAATCGGTTTTCAGGTAAGCGAGCTTTTCATGGATGAAGCTGCATTGAGAGAGAAAGTAGACAGGGTAGTGGAATATAAGAATATTCTCCTTAAGAATCTTTATCACAAGCCTGAAATGAATGCCGATGAGATTTTTAACCTCCTTATGTCATATAAAGAAATGGTTGCTCCGTATGTTACGGATGTTTCCCTCTTCCTTCATAACGCACTTAAAGAAGGTAAGACAGTACTGCTTGAGGGACAGCTTGGTTCACTAAAGGATCCCGACCATGGTATTTATCCAATGGTTACTTCATCCTCAACCCTTGCGGCATACGGTGCAATAGGTGCCGGAATTCCTGCCTGTGAGATTACGGACGTAGTTACTGTTGTTAAGGCATATTCCTCTGCTGTAGGTGCAGGTGCTTTTGTAAGTGAGATTTTCGGTGACGAAGCTCAGGAGCTCAGAGTCCGGGGAGGAGACGGCGGAGAATTCGGAGCTACTACCGGACGCCCCAGAAGAATGGGATGGTTTGATGCTGTAGCTACCCGTTACGGCTGCAGAATGCAGGGTGCCACCCAGGTTGCATTAACGGTTCTGGATGTACTGGGATATCTGGATGAGATTCCTATGTGTGTAGGCTATGAGATAGACGGAGAAGTAATAACTGATTTCCCTGTTACTTATAAGCTTGATAAGGCAAAGCCGGTTCTTAAGACTTTTAAGGGCTGGAAATGCGATATTAGAGGAATCAGAAACTATGACGATCTTCCTAAAGAGTGCCGTGATTATATAGAGGCCATTGAAGCAGAAATCGGTGTTCCGGTTACCATGGTATCCAACGGACCGAAGCGTCATGACATTATTATGAGAGAAAGTAAATTAAGCAGATAATAGTACACAAATATTTAAAGCCTTTCTGTTACAGTTAGAAGACTGTATAAGGAAGGCTTTTTCTTTTATTTTTTTTCGATTTTTTCATCGGTGGATGCTTCGGATTCATCCTTTCGATGGGAAAGTTTATAAAACATCATAATGAAGTAAATAAAAATAGGTATCAGTATAGTTAATACTACAGATATTTTGAGAAGGGTCAGGGCAAGGGGACTGTGAATAATGGCAAGTACAAGGGATACGATATACATTCCGGCAAGCAAAATTACACCGGCAAGCGCCGCTATCTGTTTGGCAGACATTTTCTTTTTCATAGGATAACCTCCGTAAATAATCTTAACAGCAGTATAACAGTAAATTGTGTGTATGCCTAGAAAAAAATGAAAAATTTTTATATTGTTAAACTATTAAGATTTTATTATGGAGAAAACCATTCAGGTGTGATAAAATAACTATGTACTTTATGAATGGATTCATCAGTATATTAGGAATTAATGATAGTACAATTTGCATGATGAACGGAGCGATGAAAAAAATGTTAAATTTATTTAATGATATCAATTTTGAATATATGAATTCTGAAGACGCAATGGTGGTTTTAGGTGATTGCGTTGCTGTTTTGAGTAAAATGAGAGAAAAATCTGTTGATTTGATTTTTGCAGATCCGCCTTATAATTTGGGAAAGGATTTTGGAAATGATAGTGATAGTTGGAGTGATCGAAAGAAGTATTTGGAATGGTGCTACAAATGGATAGATGAATGTTTTCGTGTGTTAAAAGATAATGGAACATTTTATATAATGAATTCTACTCAAAATATCCCCTATATATCGGTGTATCTGCAGGAAAACTATTTTGTTGTAAATGATATTGTTTGGACTTATGATAGTTCAGGCGTGCAATCAAAAAGAAAGTTTGGTTCATTGTATGAGCCAATTATTATGGCTACAAAAAGTGAAAAAGCAAAATACACATTTAATTATGAGGATATACTGGTTGAAGCGAAGACAGGTGCTAAAAGAGGTTTGATAGATTATCGTAAAAATCCCCCACAACCTTATAATACAAAGAAAGTACCGGGAAATGTTTGGGAATTTCCAAGAGTGAGGTATAAAATGGAAGAATATGAAAATCATCCATCCCAAAAACCAATGATTTTGTTAGAGCGAGTGGTTAAGGCTTCCAGCAATGAAGGAGAGATAGTTTTGGATCCTTTTGGGGGTACATTTTCAACCTGCGCTGTTGCGCATACTTTAGGTAGAAAGACAATCGGGATTGATATTAATAAAGAGTATTTTAAAATAGGTATTCGTAGAACCGGTATATCAGAGGAATACTGTGGTGAAAAATTGATGCCTGATAGAAGTCGAAAGACCAAAAACAAATCAAAAAAATCTCGACAGGCTGAAAGTAAGAATCCAATACCAGAACAAATGGTTTTAAACTGGTAATTGAGGGAGTGAAATATATGGCAAAAAATCAAATTCTGGATTTTGTAGTGGATATATTAGAGAATGAATACAATGCAGAGAGTAAAAAAGTTTTTAAAGAATCTTTACTTATACAATATCTTAATTCAAAAATGAATGCTGTGAATGGTAATAGTAAAAGCAGGAGAAATTTTGCTAGTATATATGCAATCTATTCATTGTTAGTAGCATATAAAGAAATTCAAGAAAATTCGGAAATAGAATATGAAACTTTCAAGGGAACAAATTTTACCCATTTATGGTCTTATTGTCGTGCTATGTATGGTGGTTCAAAGTTACAAAATCATTCATTTAATAACCGTGTAGACAGAGAATTTGTTAATAAATTTGGCGATGAAAATTTAATTGTTCAACAGAATGGATTATATAAAATTAATACCAAATACGTCGAATTGGCAAATTATAATGTGTCTGGCACAGCGCGCAAGATAATAGAAAAATATGTAGAATTAATTAAATATAAAGATGAAGAACTGGGGAGAAGATTAATAGAACTTGCGAATAGTGATGAACAGAGTTTGAAACAAGAATTGAGTGCTTTTATATCAGAAACCAGCGAAGCAAGAATTTTTGAGATTTCAAGCTATGCAATATTACGCAATTACTATAGTAAGGAGAGTATATATTTTGGATATACAAAGGATTGCCTTAAAAAGGAATCGCTGCAACTATATAAAACCGGCAGAACAAACGCTAATGATGGTGGCATAGATTTTGTAATGAAGCCACTGGGTAGATTTTTTCAGGTAACTGAAGTGAGTAATTTTGACAAGTATCTTCTGGATATTGATAAAGTTGTACATTATCCAATTACATTTGTTGTGAAAAGTAATAAGACAAGCAAGTGCTTAATGGAGGAACTGATTGAATATGTGAAGACAAAGTATGAAACTGAAGAAATTCAGAATAGATATTTCGAAGCGGTTGAGGAGTTAATTACTATTGTTGATTTGGATAATTATATAAATCAATTGAACTTAGAAGAATTAAAGCAAGTTTTAATAGATATAGAAACATATTACAAGTTAGAAATGAATGAAGAAGATGAAGAATGTGAGAATGATTAGGAATCAGTTCGTGTAGAAGAAATTGAAAATATTTTTATATTTGACGAAGAAGAGAGATTGTTATATACTTTCTATGTCATAAGATAATATATTTCTTTAAGGAGTAAGTACAATGACTTTATTGGAAACATGGAGAAAAAAGGCCTATGACCAGAATGCGGACCAGCGTAAACTGCAGATGTTCTGGGCAAATTATTTTAATCTTGAAAAGGGCATATATGAACAGATTTTAAAGCCGGATTATGAGCCGGTTAAGGGAACGGTTAAGGAACTGGCAGAGAGATTTAATATTGATGTTATGAGCATGGTGGGATTCCTTGACGGAATTAATGACAGCCTTAAGGTTGCTAATCCCATTGAGACTATGGATGAGGATACAGAAGTAAATCTTGATTATGATATGGAACGTCTCTACAAAAATATGGTTGATGCCAAGGCTGACTGGCTGTATGAGCTTCCTGAATGGGACGAATTGATTGATGCGGAGAGAAGAAAGGTCCTGTATAAGGAGCAGAAGCTTTCCACAACAGTTGTTAAGGGGAAGAAGATAGGAAGAAACGACCCTTGTCCATGTGGATCGGGGCGCAAATATAAGCAGTGTTGTGGTAAATAGCAGCAAAGAATTACAAGGAGTTTTGCAAAAACAAAAGTAGAAGAAAATTACCACTAGAACTTCGCCAAACGATGTTCTTGGGTCTATATGAAAAAAAACGCTTCAAAAAGCCCGCAACTTCTTGTGTTTTACGCTTGAAAAGGCGATTCCGTGGGCCTGTAGCGTGATATTTGCTTTACAGTCCCATGGAATCGAAGTATGGCTTCTCATTTGCCGGCTCACGTGGGCCTGTAAGCAGAATTACCTTGTATAAGTCCAAGATACTAATATAGGGCAAAATTCCTGATACATCTGTAAATACAATTTACTTTTGGTCAGATACGGTAAAGGGACTGACTGAAATAAATAGGGTATTAATGGACAGAGAAATTTTTGTTAGTGCAGTTTATTCGCAAGAATGGCTTAAAAAGCTATATTATAAAGTATATTAAATAAACAAATCACAAATTTATATGGATAACTATAGATATGTTTTTAGATACATAATTTAGCAAAATCATAACATAACAATAATCAAAGGAGCAGGATTACAGCCTGCTCTTTTTATGTTTTTTGCAGATAATAATATAGTCTGGAAAGAAAAAGCGAGTTGGAAGGTGCTCCTTTCTTATCGTTAATACAGTATTTAAATATTTGATTTATATAATCGATGTTTCCATACAGCCATCCTGCGCCTATGGCATGGCGCATGGCTCGTTCAACTCTTGAAGGAGTTGAATTGAATCGGGCAGCTACATCAACATAAAGTCCTTTAGTTATATAATGGAGATATTCGGGATCGGATATGATAAGCTGCATTGCAAATACTATATACACATATCCTAAAAGATTTGGAGGAATCCCTATATTTAACAACACATCATGAATCTCAGAAGTATCAATTTGCAGTTCGTTTTTCGCTTTGCTTTTATCCATTGTTTCGCCCCTTGTAAATTTATAGGTTTATAATATTACAAATATTGACATTTCGAAATATTTGATTTAACATTATATTTGTCGAAAATTTCCGTTTTAATGTCGAAAATGACATGGGAGGTGTAAAATGTTAGGCCAAAGATTAAGAAATATATTGAATAGTAAAAATATTTCTATATCTGAATTTGCTGAAATGTGTGATTTGTCTGTTGAAACGGTTAAAAATGTATATTACGGAAAGACACCGGACCCTAAGGTATCAACTGTTTTAAAAATGTCTGATGCTTTACAAACAAGTGTAAACTGTCTTATGGGACATTGTGAACATACCGTGGAAGAAAGGGCAATACTCCAACATTACAGAATGTGCGGCAATTATGGTAAAAGCCTGATTGAGCTGGTGGCAAAATATGAAGCACTTACGGCAAAGGAGGAAAGGGAAGCTGCAGACAGACACAGGATTCCCTGCCTGATTGCTGTTGGAAATCTGAATGAGGGGATTGAATATGACAGCAGTAAGGTGGAAGAAATTGAAACAACCGTAAAGGATGCCTATGTAGGAATAGAATTAACTACCAACGATTTTGTTCCGGTATACTGTAAAGGTGATGTCATTCTTTTAGCGAATCGTTTTCCGAAAAGCGAAGAGTATGCAGTCTTTTACAAAGGAGGTAAAGCCTACATAAGACAGTTTATTGATGAAGGCAAATCCTACAGGCTGAAAAGCATACACAATATGTTTGAAGACAGAGTTTTTCAAAGGATGGATCAGATTGAATATATAGGAACCTGCATAGGAGTTATAAGAACATAAAAGGGGCTTTTTAAAAAGCCCCTTTTTCGTCCCCAACCATTATTTCCGGAAATCTTTGCTGAAGATTCCGGATTATTTCATCTGACATATCTGTGGAAATATTGGGAATCTTAATCAGAACCCTTCTATCCGTCACGATGCTAAGATGACAATGTATTTCCTTTTTGATATGGAATTTTGAAAAATCCTTATATTTGTAAAGCCATACAATGTTTTCCAGAGGAATTACTTCAAGGCGTGATGCCTGGGCAATCCCGAAAAAGAAGGTGTCTGTTATAAATACCTTATCTTCGTAAATTACCGGTGAAGAATTAAATTCCTTTTCCGCAAGGGCATATAATGTACGGATTTTACCGTATTTGCGCAGCTTAAAAAACGGAAGAGATACATAAGGATTACTAAAAATAAAAATAATAACTATGATATTCATTCCCAGCAAAACCATAAATACGTTAATGGCATAAATGGAAAAAGATTCAAAGCTGTGGGTATAAGCATACTGATTAATAAATACCCCGGAGGTTATTTCCTCCAAATCCTGAACCGGCAGCTCTAATTCCTCTGACATGCTTGCAATAATTGTATTGTACATGTTATCATTATGTGTCAGGTGGGCCTGCAGATAAAAATTCGTCAGCGGTTCGGAAGTGTCGGATATTTTATCGTCACATATGAGAAACAGGTAGCATCTGCCTTCCTTAAGCGTATAATAGAAATGCCCGCGGATTTTATTGCTTAATGTGTAGTCAACTCCGGTGTAGTACAAGGAATCTGCCGTGAGGGTTACATTACGCCGGTTAGACCGGTACAGGGAGTCTATGGCAGAGATATCCGTTAGTTTAACCGGAGAAATATGGTTCCTGAAAGGGTTGATAATGATTATACCAATTAAAATAAGAAATAGTATAATGGAAATAATCAGCCGTATCAGGTACATTTTTTGTATATATTGTTTTAAAGTTTTATGTTTCATAGGTTTTAGTATAGGATAACATCATAAAATAATCAAGCATTACAGGGTGAAAAAATGAAAGAATATACTGCATTTGCAAAGGTTTATGACAGTTTTATGGCTGATATTCCATATAGGGAATGGGCGGATGGCGTAGATGCCTTCCTTAAGCAAAAAAAGACAGGAAATACAGTGCTGGAAATAGGGTGCGGAACAGGCAGTTTTGCATTTATTATGGAGGAGAAGGGCTACAAGGTTAAGGGAGTGGATTCATCCCCTGATATGTTAAAGGTGGCCCGAAAGAAAGCCGGTAAACTTAAGTCCGGTGTGGAATTTGAATTGCAGGATATGAGAGTTCTTGAAGCAGGGGAAAGCGTAGATGTTGTTATTAGCATATGCGATACAATGAATTACCTTAGAAATGAATTTGACCTTCGTTCAGTATTTGTGGGAGTCATGGATATTTTAAAGCCCGGAGGAATTTTCCTGTTTGACATGAAAACAGAGTCTTTTTATGAAACACTGGGGGAAAATACTTTCTCCGACGAGACTGAAGCTGGGGAATATATCTGGAATAATTATTATGACAAAGATGCAAGGGACAATTATTATGAAATGAAATTTTATATACATAAGAAAAATAATCTGTATATAAAACATGAAGAAGAACATATACAGCATGCTTTTACTGCCGATGAAATCAGAAAAAACGCCGAAGAATGCGGTTTTAATATAACGGAAGTGCTGGGAAAGGGACTGGCTGTCCCCGCAGATTTTGGTGCAGAAAGGGTATATTACATTTTGGAAAGGAAATAAAAGGCAATATGGAAGATTATATGATAAGAGCTACAGCGGCAGGAGGACAGATAAGAGCATTTGCTGCATGTACGAAGGAAACGACAGAAACAGCAAGGAAAGCCCACAATACAAGCCCGGTTGTTACGGCAGCACTGGGAAGACTTTTAACTGCTGCTGCAATGATGGGAAGCATGATGAAGGGGGATGAGGATGTAATTACCCTTAAGGTAGAGGGAAACGGTCCTATAAAATCCCTTCTTGTTACAGCGGATTCCAAAGGACATGTTAAGGGTTATCCTTCGGTTCCCAGAATTCCCCTTCTGGTAAACTCCAAAGGCAAATTGGATGTCGCAGGAGGCATTGGGGTAGGGCTCCTTACCGTAATTAAGGACATAGGTCTCAAAGAGCCTTACAGCGGAACCTGTGAACTTATAACAAGTGAAATTGCAGAGGATATTACATATTATTTTGCATCCAGTGAACA
>JBJEND010000131.1:0-2392 GCA_051880015.1 Butyrivibrio sp.
GACATACATCACCTATGGTATATGTTCCCCTGAATCTTTCCATAGAGGCTTCAAGGCGTTTCTCATCATTGGCATAAAATACCGCAAGGCTTTCACCTGCATGTACATAATCCCCTGTTTTCTTCCTGAGTACAATTCCTACGGACAAATCTATAATACTTTCCTTTGTTTCTCTTCCTGCACCTAAAATCATTGCACAGTTACCCACCTCAAGGCAGTTTACTGCCTCCACATATCCATCCTGTGGGGATATAAAGTCTCTTACTATGGATGCTTTGGGAAGAAGTTCAGTATCATAAACAGCCCGTTCATCGCCATGCTGATATTTTACAAGCTCCGCCAGTTTATTCAGTGCACTGCCGTTTTCTATTACGCCACGCAGTTTTTCACCGGCTTCCTGTATACTGTCTGCCATTCCTGCTCCCATAACCATATAGGAGCCCAAAGTCAGACACAGCTCCAGCAAATCTTTGGGGCCTTCACCCTTAAGGGTATTAATGGCTTCAATTACTTCAAGAGAATTACCCACCGCATATCCCAGAGGTTCTTCCATATTACTTACAACTGCCATGGTATTCCGGCCCACATTGCTGCCGATATTCACCATTTCCCGGGCAAGAGCCAGTGCATCCTCTTCGGTTTTCATAAAAGCTCCGCTGCCGGTCTTTACATCCAGAATAATCACGTCTGCACCTGCAGCTATTTTTTTGCTCATTATGCTGGCGGCTATAAGGGGAATACTCTCCACGGTTCCCGTAACGTCTCTTAATGCATATAATTTTTTATCCGCAGGGGCAAGGTTACCGGTCTGACCGGCTATGGCTATTTTAATATCATTTACATTGCGAAAAAAAGTCGCCTCATCTATTCCGGTTACAAATCCCGGAAAGCTTTCCAGTTTATCAATGGTTCCTCCCGTATGTCCCAGACCTCTGCCGGACATCTTGGCAACAGGCACTCCCACTGCCGCCACCATGGGTCCCAGTACAAGGGATGTCTTATCCCCCACTCCTCCGGTACTGTGTTTGTCCGTCTTAATGCCGTTAATAGGACTTAAATCCAACACATCACCGCTGTGAGCCATCGCCATGGTAAGATTGGCTGTTTCATAAGGCGTCATCCCCCGGAAATATATGGCCATGGCCAGTGCCGATGCCTGATAGTCCGGTATCTCCCCTGCCGTATAGCCTTTAACAAAAAAATCTATTTCCTCCTTGGTCAGTTCCTGTCCGTCCCTTTTACGGGTAATAATATCATACATTCTCATAGTTATTCCTCCCCCTGACGGATTATATCAAGGAAATCTGTTCCGTTTAAAACAGGCTTGGCCCCAAGATATGCCGCAACTGTCTGTCCTGCATCCGCAAAGCTTTTTCTGGTTCCTATATTGACAGGTTTTATACCGTTTCCGTATACAAGCAGAGGAACATATTCTCTGGTATGGTCAGTTCCCTTATAGGTCGGGTCACAGCCATGGTCTGCATTAATTATCAGGATATCTTCTTCCTTCATGGCGGCCATTATTTCCGGCAGTCTGGCATCAAACTCCTCCAGTCCAATGCCATACCCCTTTGCATCTCTTCTGTGTCCCCAGGTGGAATCAAACTCCACCAGGTTGGCAAATATAAGTCCTCTGTTATCCTCTGACATATATCTTAATGTCACATCCACTCCGTCCATATTGCTTTTGGTATGGGTGGCTTCGGTAATTCCCAAACCGGCAAAAATATCCTCTATCTTGCCTACACTAATAACATCATAGCCCTCACTCTTGAGACAGTTTAAAAGGTTATACACAGGAGGGGTAATTGCGTAGTCTCTTCTGTCCGGAGTTCTGGTATAATGCCCCTCACTTCCGATAAAAGGTCTGGCAATAACTCTTGACACTTCATGCTCTTTGGTTAATATCCGTCTGGCTGTGGCACACAGCTCATACAGCCTGTTTAATTTATTAATATCCGTCTCATTACAGTTATCATCCCTGCCTACATAATAAGCAATCTGAAATACGCTGTCTGCTGAAGTATAGACAATGGGCTTGCCCGAACTGATATGAAGACTGCCAAGCCTTGCTATAATATCTGTACCGGAGGCTACACAGTTACCCAGTACTCCGGGAATTTCTGTATCTTCAATAAAGCGGGCAATAATTTCCTCCGGGAATCCGTCAGGATACGTAGGAAATGCTTTTTGGGAAATGACTCCCGTCATTTCCCAATGTCCTACAGTAGTATCCTTTCCGTTGGATAACTCTGCCATTCTTCCGTATGCTCCGAGGGGACTGTCGCATTTGGGCAACGCCCACATCCCGTCAATATTACCAAGCCCAAGCTTTATCAGATTGGGAATATTAAGTCCCTTGTTATATTCCCATATATGCCCTATTGTGTCT
>JBJEND010000132.1:0-11637 GCA_051880015.1 Butyrivibrio sp.
CGTTTCATGGTCTTATTATAACATCTGACCTTATCACTGTAAACCGAAAAAGCGTATCCTTATTATTTCTGTTTGTTTTAAAATTCATGGTAACTCCCCTCGCGACTGCGCCTTATTAGATTCCTTTTGAAATTCCGGAATATAAGATGTCAGAAAACAGGTAAACTTGAAGTAAAAAAGCGTCTGTGTTATAGTTGTAGCAGTAAAAATTTCGAAAAGAGAAATATTAATGACCAGATTGGAAGAATACTATAATAAATTTAACGAAGAGAAACGTCTGCTAAGGCGGCACGGACAGGTAGAATATATTACCTCCATGAAATACATTCATAAATATCTGGAGGGCAGACCGGAGGCGAAAATTCTGGATGTGGGAGCAGGAACGGGAAGATATTCAGTGGCGCTGGCCGAAGAGGGCTATGACGTGACGGCAGTGGAACTGGTTAAGCATAACCTGGGCATACTGAAAGCCAAGAAAAGTACTGTAAAGGCATATCAGGGCAACGCCATGAATCTGAAAAGATTTGAAAATGACAGTTTTGATATGACCCTGGTGTTTGGACCGATGTACCATCTGTGTAACTTTGAGGATAAATTAAAGGCTCTTAATGAGGCAAAAAGGGTAACCAGGCCGGATGGAGTAATACTGGTAGCCTATTGTATGAATGAGTATGGGGTTATATCCTATGGATTCAGGGAGAACCATGCGCTGGAATGCAGGGAAGACGGCAGACTGGATGAGGACTTTCACTGTGTGGCAGGAGAGAAGGATTTGTATGACTATGTAAGACTGGAGGATATGGACAGACTTAATGAGGCTGCAGGACTTAGAAGAATTCAGGTAATTTCCGCAGACGGCCCTACGGAGTACATGCGTCCCGTCATAAATGCCATGGATGATGAGACATTTAAGCTTTATATAGAATATCATCTGTCCTGCTGCGAGAGACAGGAGCTAGTGGGGGCAGGAGCCCATACGGTGGATATAGTGGTGAAATGTGTTTAAAAAAGTAGTGCAAGCTATAAACTAATATGTTATAATAAATCCAAATGTATTTTTGAAATGGTATTCTGAATTAATATGAGGTTGTAATTCCATGTATCAGAACAGAGAGAATATTAAGAACATTCTTTTATATTTTACAGATATAATAATGGTATTTATCAGCTATGTGCTGGCAAATCTTATATGGCTGGGTGCAATTAGGCATTTATCCATTACCACCAGATCGGATTTATTTGAAAATCTGGGGATAATGCTTTTTGCATTTGTTTTTGTTATTTTTATATTTAATGTGAACAAGGATTTCTTCAAAAGGGGTAATTTTGAAGAATTTTTGTATTGTTTTAAGATGAACCTTATTTTTGCGTCTGTGTACGCTATCGTGCTGTTCGTTAAGGGGGATATGGAGACCCCTTCCAGAGGCGTGTATGTATTCACTGTATTGCTCAATGTTATTTTCATGATGATTTCCCATCTGGTAATTAAATATTATCTGAAAAAGATTTATCACAGAAAAAAGAAAAATACCCAGATGTATATCGTAACCACAAAAGACAGGGCAGAAGGTGCGATACGACAGCTTCAGGCAGATGATAACTGGCTGAAATACATCTTTGGCCTTGCCATTATAGATGAGGATATGGTGGGACAGAAGATTCTGGATGTTCCGGTCACATCCGATTATGAGACCATGGTGAATTATGTTAAAGACGAGGCTATAGATGAGGTGCTTATAGATGTTCCATATGATACAGGCAATTCTCTGCGCAACCTCATTATGGAATTTGAGAACATGGGCGTGGTTGTTCATCTTGATATTGAGATAGCACAGAAGCTGGAAGGATTTAATAAGTCTTTTTCCATGCTGGGAAATATACCGGTTATTACCTTTGCCAATAATTACTACGATTCCAATAAAATGATGATAAAGAGGCTTATAGATATTGTGGGCTCCCTTATCGGAATAATAATTACACTTATTGTAACTGTATTTCTGGCTCCCGTGCTGTTAATTGAGTCACCGGGCCCCCTTATTTTTAAGCAGAAGCGTGTGGGCAGAAACGGAAGATATTTCTATATATACAAATTCCGCTCCATGTACAGGGACGCTGAGGAGCGCAAAAAAGCTCTTATGAAGCAGAATGAGATGAAGGGCTTAATGTTTAAGATGACGGATGATCCCCGTATTACCAAAGTGGGTAAATTTATCCGCAGGACAAGTATTGACGAACTGCCCCAGTTCTTTAACGTGTTTCTGGGGGATATGAGCCTTGTGGGAACCAGACCGCCTACGGTGGATGAATTTAAGCAGTATGAGGGATACCATAAGAGAAGACTCAGCATGAAGCCGGGTATAACCGGAATGTGGCAGGTCAGCGGACGAAGCGACATAGAAGATTTTGAGGACGTTGTAAAGCTGGACTTGCAGTATATTGATAACTGGAGTCTTGGGCTGGATATAAAAATATTATTTAAAACCGTTGGTGCCGTATTTAAACGCGGAGGAGCCAAATAGAAAGGTGTTATTATGAAGCAGAGAGTTAACATGGATGAAAGAGAAATTTCTATCAGAGAGCTTTGGTGGTATGTTCTCAGTAAATGGAAATGGATGGTTGCAGGACTTGTTCTGGGGGCACTTGTGCTTGGAGGATTGGGATATCTGAAGGATTACAAAAGTTCCGGACAATTAAGTTCAGACAAGACAGAAGAAGAACTGCTGCAGGGCTTTTCAGATAAGGCGAAACAGGAGATTACTTCAGCAGTGAGATTATATAAGAATTACACCGAAACTGCCGAAGAAATTGACACCGGTTACGTAATGATGCTGGATCCGGGTAGGGTATATAAAGTAACCATGCAATATCTGGTGGATACGGATTATGTAATTAATCTGGGTGAGGATATTAGGACAGACTATACCAATGATATTCTTGCAATGTACGGAAACAGAATAAAAGGTCAGGAATTACGGAAAGCTGTTATAGATCTGGGAATAGACGGCCTTCAGGAAAAGGATTTGGAATATCTTATACTGTATTCCTATGAGGGAAGGATCCTTGAGGTTACCGTGTACGGACAGGCTGATGACTGTACAAGAATTGCAGATACAGCTAAGGAATATATCACTAATTATTACGATTTTGTATGCCGTAATGTAGGAGAACATAAGATATCACTACTTAATGAAAATTATATTGAAACTGTTGGTGCTTCCATCAGAAGTGCCCAAAGTACCAGACGCAGTGATTTGAAGATTAATTCAGATGCACTGAATACGGCTCTTAAGGATTTGTCCGAGGAGCAGAAGGCAGTGTATGATATACTTATTAATCATATAGACAATGATAATGCAAACAGTACAATATCCATTTCTGTTAATAAGAAGTACGTTTTGCTTGGTGGTATTGCAGGCATTATACTGGCTGCAGTTATAGCATTGGCAGGTTATATGTTCGGCAGAAAATTTAATAGTGCTGCAATGGCGGGACAGATATTCAATGTACCTCTGTTGGGTAAAGTATGTACAACAGATAATTATTTTAACAAAAAGCGTGCTCGTATCGGTAAAACTTCCGACGCGGATAAACAGCTTGAGCATATTATACAAATTATCAGCGGAACAGTAAACGCTTCGGATAATTCACAAATATACCTGTCCAGCAGCAGAAAACTTAAACCTGAAAGTGAAGCTCTTGTCGGAAGACTATCCGATAAGCTGAAGCAGTCGGGACTGACAGTGGAATACGGAGTATCAGTCAGCACTGATGCAGACGTCTTAAAACAGGCAGTGGATTGCGGAAACATTGTTCTGATAGAGCAGCTTGATTATTCAGATAATAATAATATAACAGATGACATAAATCTGTGCGACAATATGGGTATTAACATATTGGGTATGATTGCCATTATTTAAGAGGAGAAGACATTTATGAAAGGAATTATTTTAGCAGGCGGTTCGGGAACCAGATTGTATCCCCTTACTAAAGTTACATCGAAGCAGTTGCTTCCGATATACGACAAACCGATGATATATTATCCCATGTCGGTATTAATGAACGCGGGAATAAGGGATATTCTTATTATCTCTACTCCCCAGGATACACCGAGATTTAAGGATTTGCTGGGAGACGGACACCAGTTTGGTGTTAATCTTTCATATGCGGTACAGCCTTCACCTGACGGACTGGCTCAGGCATTCATTATCGGAGCAGATTTTATCGGAGAAGATACTGTGGCAATGGTACTGGGTGATAATATTTTCTCCGGACACGGACTTAAAAAACGTCTTAAAGCAGCAGTTGAGAATGCACAAACCGGTAAAGGAGCCACGGTATTCGGCTATTATGTAGAGGACCCTGAACGCTTCGGAATAGTAGAGTTTGACTCAGTGGGAAAGGCAGTATCCATTGAGGAAAAGCCGGCTAAGCCGAAGAGTAATTACTGTGTTACCGGACTGTATTTTTACGATAACAGGGTGGTAGAATATGCCCGCAGCCTTAAGCCTTCTGCCAGAGGAGAACTGGAGATTACAGATTTGAACAGGATATATCTGGAAAATGGAGAGCTGAATGTAGAGCTTTTAGGTCAGGGCTTTACCTGGCTTGACACCGGAACCCATGAAAGTCTTGTGGATGCCACTAACTTTGTTAAAACTGTGGAGACACACCAGCACCGTAAGATTGCCTGCCTTGAGGAGATTGCATATCTTAACGGCTGGATAAGCAGGGAGGATGTTCTTGCGGTATATGAAGAGCTTAAGAAGAACCAGTACGGCCAGTATCTGAAGGATGTCCTGGACGGAAAATATATAGATGTATTACATTAATTTAAAGTATACGAGGTAAAAAAGATGACTATTATTGTAACCGGCGGAGCCGGATTTATCGGAAGTAACTTTGTGTTTCATATGTTAAATAAATATCCTGATTACAGAATTGTATGTCTTGATTGTCTGACATATGCAGGTAATTTGTCCACACTGGCTCCTGTAATGGATAATCCCAATTTCAGATTTGTTAAGGAATCCATTACAGACAGGGAAGCAGTATATAAATTATTTGAGGAAGAGCATCCGGATATAGTGGTAAATTTTGCAGCAGAAAGCCATGTGGACCGTTCCATTGAGAATCCTGAGGTATTTCTGGATACCAATATCAAGGGAACAGCAGTGTTAATGGATGCCTGCCGTAAATACGGAATTCAGAGATATCATCAGGTGTCCACCGACGAGGTATATGGCGATTTACCTCTGGACAGACCGGATTTATTCTTTACCGAAGAAACGCCAATTCATACCAGCAGTCCTTACAGCTCAAGTAAGGCAGCAGCAGATTTACTGGTTCTGGCATACCACAGGACATACGGGCTTCCTGTTACCATCAGCAGATGCTCTAACAACTATGGCCCATATCATTTCCCGGAGAAGTTAATACCCCTTATGATTGCCAATGCACTTAACGACAAACCTCTTCCTGTCTATGGTGAAGGATTGAATGTCCGCGACTGGTTATATGTGGAGGATCACTGCAAGGCGATAGATTTAATAATTCACAATGGACGTGTGGGCGAGGTATATAATATCGGCGGACATAACGAGATGCGTAATATTGATATTGTTAAAATTATATGCAAGGAGCTGAACAAGCCGGAAAGCCTTATCACATATGTAACTGACAGAAAGGGTCATGATATGCGTTATGCCATTGATCCTACCAAGATTCACAACGAGCTTGGCTGGCTCCCGGAAACGAAGTTCGCAGATGGTATTAAGAAAACCATACAGTGGTATCTGGACAATAAGGAATGGTGGGAGACCATTATTTCCGGAGAATATCAGAATTATTACGAGAAAATGTACGGAAACAGATAGTGAACTGACGGAGGCATTGTATGAAAGTATTAGTTACCGGAGTAGCAGGACAGCTTGGACATGATGTCGTGAATGAACTGGCGAAGCGTGGATATACCGGAATAGGCAGTGATATTATCCCGGAGGCGGACATGAAGACGGATATGCCCTATGTCCAAATGGATATTACGGATGGGGATGCAGTAGAAAACATCATTGTTCAGCTTAAACCGGATGCGGTGGTTCACTGCGCTGCATGGACTGCAGTAGATATGGCTGAAGATGACGATAAAGTGGAAAAGGTCCGTGCCATTAATGCAGGAGGGACTGAAAATATAGCAAAAGCCTGTGGCAAAACAGGCTCTAAAATGATGTATATAAGTACGGATTATGTATTTGACGGGCAGGGCACCGAACCGTGGCAGCCTGAATGTAAAGATTACAAGCCCCTTAATGTCTATGGACAGACGAAGCTTGAGGGAGAACTTGCGGTAGCAGGATGCCTTGATAAATATTTTATAGTGAGAATAGCATGGGTTTTTGGCATAAACGGTAAGAACTTCATTAAAACCATGCTTAATGTGGGTAAAACCCATGATACAGTAAGAGTAGTTAATGACCAGATAGGTACTCCGACTTACACTTATGACCTGGCAAGACTTCTGGTGGATATGATTGAAACTGATAAATACGGATATTATCATGCCACCAATGAGGGCGGATACATTTCATGGTATGATTTTACCTGTGAAATATTCAGACAGGCAGGAATCAAGTCTTCGGTTGTGCCTGTTACTACAGAGGAGTACGGACTTTCAAAAGCGGCGAGACCTTTTAACAGCAGACTGGACAAGTCCAAATTGGTTGAGAACGGATTTAAACCGTTGCCGACATGGCAGGATGCTTTAAGCCGGTATCTGAAAGAAATAGAAAACTAAAGGAGCATTTAAGATGCAGCACGTATTTATTGTGGGTTCAAAGGGTATTCCCGGGGCATACGGCGGATATGAAACCTTTGTGGATAAATTAACAGAATATCATCAGAATAATGCAGATATAAAATATCATGTGGCCTGTAAAAGTACACAAAAGGGTGAATTTGAGTACCACAATGCCCGTTGCTTTAATGTTAAAGTTCCTAATATCGGAGCTGCCCAGGCTATTTATTATGATGTAGCCGCACTAAAGTCCTGCTGCAGATACATTAAAGATAATAATATTAAGAATCCAATCGTATATATACTGGCATGCAGAATAGGCCCCTTTGCCGCTCACTTCCGGAGGGTGATTCACAGGCTGGGTGGTATTGTATATGTTAATCCTGACGGACATGAGTGGAAACGTGCTAAGTGGAGTGCTCCTATAAGAAAATATTGGAAAATTTCCGAGAAAATGATGGTAAAGCATTGTGATTTGCTTATCTGTGACAGTAAAAACATAGAAAAATACATTCAGAGCGAATATTCAAAATACAGTCCTAAAACCACATTTATCGCATACGGTTCAGAGACAAAGCCGTCAACCTTGTCTGATGATAATAAGGCGTACGTGGACTGGCTTAATGAAAAAGGTCTTTCTCCCAAGGAATATTATCTTGTAGTAGGCAGATTTGTGCCGGAAAATAATTATGAGACTATGATAAGGGAATTTATGAAATCTCATTCCAAGAAAAATTTTGCCATTATCACTACGGCCAATGATGCTTTTCTGGAGGAATTGGAAAATAAGCTTCATTTCAGAAAGGATTCCCGCATTAAATTTGTGGGTACTGTATATGACCAGGAGCTTCTTAAGAAAATCCGTGAGAATGCCTACGGATATTTCCACGGCCATGAAGTAGGCGGAACCAATCCCAGCCTTCTTGAGGCCCTTGGCAGTACGGATTTAAATCTCCTGCTGGATGTGGGCTTTAACAGAGAAGTGGCAGAAGATTCGGCCATCTATTGGAATAAGGAAGAGGGAAATCTTGCAGCTCTGATTGATAAAGCAGATAATATGACGGATTCAGAAACCGGCATATATGGTATTAAAGCCAAAAAAAGAATCGCAGAAGCATATAGCTGGGAATACATTACTTCACAATATGGTAAAGTATTTCAAATTAAGGAGTGAAATGAGATATGAATAAAAAAACAACGGTTGCTGTAGCCGGAACGGGATATGTCGGACTGTCGTTGGCGGTTCTTCTGGCACAGCATAATAAAGTGTATGCCGTGGATGTTATTCCCGAAAAGGTGGATATGATTAATTCCGGAAAATCACCGATTGTTGATAAAGAAATAGAAGAATATCTTGCGACAAAAGACTTGGATTTAACTGCCACCCTGGATGCTCAGGCGGCGTATTCCGCAGCGGATTTTGTTGTCATTGCCACTCCTACCAATTATGACAGCCAGAAGAATTTTTTTGACACTTCAGCTGTTGAAAAAGTAATAAATCTGGTTATGGAGTATAATCCTGAGGCTATTATGATTATTAAATCTACAATTCCTGTGGGATATACCCAATCCATAAGAAAGAAAACCGGAAGCAGGAATATTATTTTCAGTCCGGAATTTTTAAGGGAAAGCAGGGCGTTATATGATAATTTGTATCCCAGTCGTATTGTTGTGGGAACAGATTTAGAGGATGAGCGTCTTGTAGAGGCTGCCCATAAATTTGCAGGCTTCCTGCAGGAGGGTGCAATCAAAGAAAACATTGATACATTATTTATGGGATTTACCGAGGCGGAGGCTGTGAAGCTGTTTGCCAATACCTATCTGGCTTTAAGAGTGTCTTACTTTAATGAGCTGGATACCTATGCAGAAATGAAGGGACTTAATACAAAGCAGATTATTGATGGAGTCTGCCTGGACCCAAGAATAGGGGATCACTATAACAATCCAAGCTTTGGATATGGAGGTTACTGCCTCCCCAAGGATACTAAACAGTTACTTGCAAATTATGCAGATGTACCTGAAAATCTTATTGAGGCTATTGTTGAAAGCAACCGTACAAGAAAAGATTATATAGCACAGCGGGTTCTGGAAATTGCAGGATATAGTGAAGATGTATCCACAGAAAAAACCTGCACCATAGGTATATACAGATTGACGATGAAGAGCAATTCAGATAATTTCCGTCAGAGTTCAATTCAGGGTGTAATGAAGCGAATTAAAGACAAAGGGGCAAGTATTGTTATATATGAGCCCACTATTGAAGACGGAAGTGAATTTGAAGGAAACAGAGTTATTAATGACTTGGAAATATTCAAGAAACAATGTGATGCAATTATAGCAAACCGTTATGACAACTGTTTGAATGATGTGGAAGATAAGGTATATACAAGGGATATTTTCAGAAGGGATTAGATATGGTAAATGTATTATTTATTCATTCAAGTTCAGAACTGTATGGTTCAGACAGGTCACTTCTCAATATTGTGAAGTACATTAATAAAGACAAATACAGTGTACATGTTATTCTGCCTTGCCCGGGACCTCTGGTTGATGAAATGAAAAAACTGCCGGATGTCAAGGTGGAAATTTTTGAAGTGGCAGTCTTGAGAAGAAAGAATTTATCCTTTAAAGGCGGTATCGGGTATATAAAGGATTACTCCCGCTCATGCAAGTTTATAAAACAGTATATCAAAGAAAATAATATAGATTTAGTGGACACCAATACAGCGGTGGTGTTTCCCGGAGCAGTTGCGGCAAAGCGGTGCAAAATAAAGAGTACATGGCATATAAGGGAAATAATCAAGAGCAATCTTGAAAATAAAGTAATCTCATATATAATGAAGCACAATGCGGATGTCATCATTGCTAACAGCAAGGCTTCCGGAAAAGCGTTATGTGTACCGGAAGATAAAGTCAAAGTGGTGTATAATGCCGTTGAAGACCGGGAACGTGTCCAGGTTACCCATACGAAGTTTACTGTTGGAATGGCAGGCAGGATTAACCGATGGAAGGGACAGAAACTGCTGGTAGATGCCGCAGCAATAGTAAATAAAAAATATCCGGATGTCGTCTATAATATTGCAGGTGATGTATATTCCGGTGAGGAGTATATAAAAGAAGATTTAATAGCTTATATTGAGGAAAAAGGACTCACACAGTCCGTTCATCTGCTGGGACAGGTTAATAATATGTCTGAATTTTATAGTGGACTGGATATATTTGTTTTACCGTCAACCCAGCCGGAACCCTTCGGGCTTGTTGTAATTGAAGCAATGAACTTCGGACTGCCGGTAGTGGCAACCAATCATGGGGGCCCGGTTGAAATAATCGATGAGGGCGTAGACGGATATCTTGTAGACTGGGAAGATGCAACAGAAATGGCAGACAGGATAATTGAGTTAATTGAGAATCCTGATAAATGCAGGGAAATGGGCATCTGCGGTCAGAAAAAGAAAAAAGAACAGTTTTCTGTACCGGCAATGGTTAGTAACATAGAGAGAGTTTTTGATGAAGTATTAAATCAGAAGTAGAGGTTAGAACTGTGAATATAGTTTATGTAATATTACATTATATGGCAGGAAATGATACCGTTGAATGTGCAGAGTCAATATTAAAATCCTCATCTGCATCCGTTCACAATATCTCTGTTGTTATAGTAGATAACGGAAGCACCAATGACTCATGGGGGCTTCTGGAAAACAAATTTGAAAATAATAATCAGGTAGTATTACTTCACAGTGATGTAAATCTGGGCTTTGCAAAGGGAAATAATATAGGTTTTCAATACGCGAAGTATCAGTTAAGGGCTGATTTTATTGTTATGCTTAATAATGACACGGTATTAAGTCAGACAGATTTTAACGAAGTGCTTGTTCGTAAGTATAAGGAAAAGGAATATTATGTTCTTGGGCCTGATATTATTACAGCCGATGGATATCATCAGAATCCGGGAGACAAACAGAGTTGGAGCCTGAATGAATTAAGACTATTTAGACTAAAAAAACATATTAAAATAATGGTCAGTCATTTGTCAGGTAAATCCTCCGATTCCCTAAATGCTCCAAAGGATGAGTACAGGGCGGATGCTTTAAAAGAAGATGTAAAAAATACCATACTCCATGGGGCGTGCTGGATATTTTCGCCACTGTATATACAGAAATTTGAAGGAATTTGTGATGAAACTTTTCTGTATATGGAGGAGGATATTCTCAAATTATACGCAGATTATTATGGATTTCTGATGATGTATAGCGGAGATTTATATATCTGTCATAAGGAAGATGCGGCAACTAATATGCTGCAGGGGACAGCGGGAGAAAAATTGAGAAGGAAGTACAGACTATTGATAAAATCTTCCCGTGTTTATAGCAGGTTAAAGCGTAAATTGTGCCGTAAAAAAAAGTTATTTACCAAAATTGAGCGCTTAATTAAAAAAGTAAAGAAAAACTCCGGTGAGTACAAATTAGATTTGGATATGTCAGTGTTATATCTGATGAGTATGCTTTTTCACAGATTTGGAATGTTAATCAGAGGAAAATTACGCTCTGTGGGAATGAGAAAAAAAGGCAGAATTATTTTTATTGGTTCAAAGGTAAAACTTAAATGTAAGAGTAAAATCAGTGTGGGAACCGGTGTAACCATACAGGATAATGTTTACATCGACGCTTTGTCCAGGAACGGTATGGTACTCGGTAATGGTTGCAGCATAGGTTCAGGGACAATAATCAGGTGCTCAGGAAATTATAATGATTTAGGGAACGGTTTTTTCATGGGCGATAATTCATCCCTTGCGGATAACTGTTTTGTCGGTGCAACAGGTGGAGTAAGAATCGGTAATGATGTAATTG
>JBJEND010000133.1:0-11571 GCA_051880015.1 Butyrivibrio sp.
CAGCATAATCAGTCCGTTTTTAATATCGATATTTTTATTCTTTTTATATGTATAGGCCGATACTGCAGAAGCCAGCACATCGGAGGCCAGAGCAATGCCAACAGCCTCATAGGCATTCACGTCAAGGAATGTAATCAGCATCGGTGCGATTACAGCCGCTGCCGAAAGTCCCGCAAGCCCTGTTCCAAAGCCGGCTCCTGCACCGGCAATCAGACATACTATTATTTTAATTAACATAATTACAATCTGTCATAAAGCTCTTCGTATTTACGCGCTGAACTGCTCCAAGAAAAATCTGCCAGCATTCCGCGGTCAACGATTTTATTCCATTCACGTTTCTTGTTATAGTAAATATGCTTAGCATAATGCACTGTTCCCAACATCTCATGTGCATTATAATTGGCAAAGGAGAATCCCGTTCCGGTGCATTCGTATTCGTTATACGGCCATACCGTATCCTTAAGCCCCCCTGTTTCACGGACAATGGGAACTGTTCCGTATCTTAAACTCATTAACTGGCTGAGTCCGCAGGGTTCAAATAATGAAGGCATCAGAAATGCGTCGCATGAAGCATATATCTTATGAGACATATCTTCAGAGTAATATATGCAGGCTCTAACCCTGTTGTTATATTTCCAGTCGAAGTGGCGGAACATATTCTCATACCTGCTCTCTCCTGTTCCCAGAACCACTAACTGAACATCCTCAGAACAAAGCTCGTCCATGACATATGCAATTAAATCAAAGCCCTTCTGATCAGTAAGTCTGGATACGATTCCAATCATAAATTTCTTAGGATCCACATCAAGCCCCAGTTCCTTCTGCAGTGCGACTTTATTCTTAACCTTTTCCTTACGGAAAGTAAGCTGGTTATAATTCTTATATATTCTGGAATCCGTCTCAGGATTAAATTCGTTATAGTCAATACCGTTAACAATACCGGTCAGGCAGTTGGATCTGGCACGCATAAGTCCGTCCAGCTTCTCTCCATAGAAAGGCATCTTAATCTCTTCTGCATAGCTCTGGCTTACCGTGGTTACATAATCTGCATAAACTATACCGCCCTTAAGATAATTGGCATCACCGTAAGCTTCCAGCTTATCAGGAGCAAAATAGGAAAGGGGAAGTCCCGTAATATCCCTTACTGTTTTAACATCCCAGATACCCTGGAATTTAAGATTATGAATAGTCATAATGGATTTCATGCTTCTGAAGAAATCTCCGTTACGGAAACGCTCCTTCATATATACCGGTATAAGTCCGGTCTGCCAGTCATGACAATGGATTATATCCGGTCTGAATCCTATTAACGGCAGAGCAGAAAGAGCCGCCTTACTGAAAAATGCAAACTTCTCAATATCCTCATGTATGTATCCGTATGGTTTAAATCCGTTAAAATAAAATTCATTATCAATAAAATAGAAATGTACACCCTCATACTCCATCTCCATTATACCGACATACTGGCTTCTCCATGACAAATCCATGTAAAAATTGGTAATAAACCTCATCTTCTCCTTGTACTGCCAGGGAATACATTTATAATTCGGAATCATAACCCTTACATCATATTTTTCCTTATCAAAATATTTCGGTAAAGAACCCACTACATCCGCAAGTCCTCCGGTCTTAATAAAAGGAACTGCCTCAGAAGCTATAAACAATATGTTCTTCATTTCACTACCTCCATAGCAAATTAACTACAAGTATTGTACCATATGGGCGGATTAAATGAAACATATTTTTATCTGAATTTACCTCATTTTATAGTCAAGTCTTATCTTATCTGAGATAAGGGCAATAAATTCAGAATTGGTAGGTTTTCCTTTTCCGTCACTTATGGTATAACCGAACAAAGAGTCCAGAATTTCTATTTTACCTCTGGTCCATGCCACCTCTATTGCATGTCTTATGGCTCTCTCAACCCTGCTGGCTGTGGTGTCAAATTTCTTGGCAATGGTGGGATAAAGGACCTTGGTGATACAGTTTAACATATCCATATCATTAACAACCATAATAATTGATTCTCTCAAATACTGATAACCCTTAATATGTGCAGGCACTCCGATTTCATGGATTATTTCCGTAACATCATTCTCAAGGCTAATCTCCAAATCTTCTTTTTGTGTCTGCAGGTTCTGTTTTCTCCCATTACCGGAAGCAGGATGTCTGCCCAGATTATTTCTGATATACCTGACTCGGTTTAATAATGTATTATTGTCAAAGGGCTTCATTATGTAGTAATTAGCACCCAGATTAAAAGCATCTTCTGTTATTCCTTCCTGCCCTACTGCCGTAACTACAATGAAGGCAGGTTTTTTCTTAATGTTTTTATCCTGATTTACTATTTCCATAACCGTAAGTCCGTCCAGTTTTGGCATTATAATGTCAATCAACACTACATCCGGCTGTTTTACTTTAATCTCACTAAGTACCTCTTCCCCGTTATGTGATTTACCGATAACCTGTATTTCCGGGTCCGTTTCCAGAACATCCCCCAAAAGCTGTAACATTCGGTCGTTATCATCTGCAATAGCGCAAGTAAGTTTACCCATATATATCCTCCTACAATAAAGCCTTTGCATTATCGTATTATATATGATGATAAAAGTCGAATCAACGAAATCCCACCGCAACATTCGACAAAATAGAATAAACCTGCTTTAAAATCCCCTGTTCTTCAAATCTGCCACAAGCTGCACATACCATTCTCTTACGTCAAATCCCGGGATATTTTCCCTGTTCAGATCAATCATATCCCCATGGGATATTCCCCTCTTACCATTTGTCGATAAAAACATATATTTTTCGCCCCATTTAAATGACTGTTCTCCTACCAGTCCGTCATTTATTCCGTCAAAATTCTTCACAATGTTATAAGAAATATTAAGAGGAAATTTACCCCCCTGTGGCCCTGTTAAGTCTGGAACCCGTACTTTGGCAGAACACCCCTATGGGGGCGGGAATTTCTCTGTTAAATTCTTCACATCTGTCTGAAGATAAATCACTTACAGCAGCAATGAAATCCGGATTACTGTCTCCGAATTTTTTTAAAGTCCGATTATATGTATCGGCAATTTTATTCTTAAATGCTTCCGGAGCCTTATTCATCAGATAGTCTGAAAATCTGCAGCCACGGTGGGGAGTATTAATTGTTGTAAGGGAAGCCACACAGGATTCCAGACCGTATTTATATATTGCATAACGGCAGTCAAGACCTCCTTTTGAGTGGGCTATGATATTTAATTTACTGCATCCGCTCTCTGTAACAATCTGCTTTATCCGTGCTGCCAGTTCCTTTCCGCTGTCCTCAATGGAAGAGGCAGACTGGTGCTCCCCGTAATATATTCTGGCACCGTTATATTCCAGTTCTTTAGGTATTCTGCCCCAGTAATTAAAATACCTGGAATCCCTGAAAAACACCCCGTGTACCATTAAAACAGGATATTTCACTGCACATATCTGTTGGTTTCTTCGTTCTTCATCGGCAACGGATTTTCTCCACTCAAAATCAATTTCTTCACCGGTAATTCTGATTATTTTTCCTAACATTATCAGATTGGCAACGGGTATCATCCCACACACCAGACCTAATACTCTTATATTAATTCCCAGCTGTATTGAAGTACAATAAACGGATAACATTCCATTCCAGAAAATTATGTTCTCTGCCAGAAGCGTTATTGCAGCACCTATACACCATTCTGTCCACCTGTCCGGCAAAAGAATAAAGGCCGAGGCAAAATTGTATACCACTGAAATAATCGTTGAAATAATAAATATTTTCAGGCACTTATTGCCATGACTGCATATTTTATAACGACAGCCCGGCATTTTACGTCCTGAATACAGCGGCATCAGATTACCTGCAATAAAAATCAGCACAAAAACAGGGATTGTATTGGGATATCTATAGATAACATAATAGCAGTTTGAGGCAGCAGTTATAAAAAGCGCACTCATAACGAAAAAAATGGTTTCCGAAAAATTTTTATATTTTTTCATTGGCATCCTGTCCTTTTTTTAATAAATTCTAACATATTTTACATAATTATGAAAGATTATGAAAAATTATTATTTTTATTGATTTATAGGATTTTTCGATTATAATAAAATCAGAAATTTAGAAAGGAAGCAAAAGATAATGAAGAAATTTACACGATTTCTGATATGTTCATTGATTATCTGCTCACTGTTTTTGTTCGGATGCAATAATGGAACGGGCAGCCAGTCAACCTTAACTCCAACAGGACCGGATACCAATAACAGCACATCCGGTGAACCTGCCACACCTCAGGAGACTACTACACCTCAGGAGACTACCACCCCTTCTGAAGAACCCTCCTCCACACAGGAGCCGACTTCTTCCCCTCAGTCTACCGTGGATACCACATCTCCCGATTATTACGGTTCTCTCTATACCAAAGAGGAGCTGGAGGCAATGGACAATACTCCCCATACATATGGCCCCGGTGTTCATATGGATGAACTGAATCGTCCCCATGCAGCAATAGGTGCCCAGAATGACTATGGTAAGTTTGATGCTTATTTTATTGTTCCGGATGACGACAGTGTTTATCTTACATTTGACCTTGGATACGAATATAATAACAACACCAATAAGATTCTTGATATTCTGAAGGAGAAAGGGGTTAAAGCTGTATTTTTCCCTACTCTGGATTTTGCCAAGAGAAATCCTGATACCATCAGAAGAATTATCGACGAAGGTCATGAACTGGGTAACCACTCTGCCAATCACATATCCATGCCTACTCTCTCTGTTGACAAGATGCGTGATGAAATCATGATAATGCACAACTATATATATGAGAACTACGGTTACACAATACACCTTTTCCGTCCGCCTCAGGGACATTTTTCCGACAGGTCCCTTGCTCTTACCCAGAGTCTCGGATATAAAACACTTATCTGGAGCTTTGCGTACTATGACTACGATACCTCCAACCAGCCGGAATATCAGGCTGCACTCACCAGAGTTACGGAGGCAGCCCATCCGGGAGCGTTGTATCTTTTACACGCAGTATCCAATACCAACGTTGAGATATTACCGGAATTTATTGATAATTTAAAAGCTAATAATTATAATATTGCTTTATTCCACTAAAAATAATCCTCCGAAAGCTTTAACAGTTTTCGGAGGATTTTGGATTTTATAATCCACGTAAATCGTATATAAGTTCTTTTCTTTCCTGTACCGGATTGTTGACTTTTTCAAAGGTTACGGCTTCAATAAGTTTCTCCAGTTCAGTATTTCTTCTCTGTACAAGCTTATCATATTCACCATCTTCCACCAGGTCATCAATTATTTCAAAACAGATTATTCTTTCTTCTGTCCCTGTCATGTATTTTACTCCACAGTAATAATGTATACTGTCCCCCATGGTATTAATATATTCAGCAGTCAAAACCTCATGGCCATTAATATTTGTCAATGTTATATCATTTTCATGGGCATTATAATCTGTCAGCATGGTAAATAAGGATTGGGCATCTTCTGCCGGATAATCGGCCTCTCGCTCATCATAATCTTTATCTGTCAGTGTTATCAGCACTTCGTGTGAGCTGTCATTTTTGTCAGCTACTCTGATTTTCTCATTATCTAAATAACATATATCATAATCATCCAAATTAAATCTTATTACATATTCCGTAGGCTCACCGTTGGTGTATTCAGCTAACAGTGTTACTTCCCCGGACATTTCCCGGATTATATCCGGTATTTTCGCCTGCCCTTTATTATAACCGAAATAAAATACTGATTGACTTGTTAACCAGTCAGCATCTGACTCTTCCAAATCATAACATTTAATAATCTCAGCCTGTATTTCCTTACTGTCTATACAGAGTTTCTGCAAAAGATAATTTTCATCAAACTGCAGTGTAATCTCCCCACTGTAATCCATCAGATTAAACTTTGACATTTCGTACTCAAAATCACAATACTCCGGCATCGTATCCAGTCCGAAATAATTAAACAAAGGCTCTGCCGTGGCATATGAGGCATTGCATATAATTTTTCTCTCATTATCCTTATCTGCCTCTGCTCCCGCCGTTTTAACACTTTCGTAGAAATCAGTCATCATTGCGACATAATTCATGCTTTCTTCCCAGTCCTCCGGAAGTATTGTACTCTTAAACAATGTGGTTCTGTTTTCATCTTCATTACAATCATATCTGACAAATTTACCATTGCTGTCTTTTTCAATAAAATATTTTTCGCTGTATAAATCGTATTCGTCCATACAGATTTTCTCAAATACCAGATTTTTTGTATCCACAAGCATACTTGTTTCATCTGAAATTCCAAAAGGCATTCCATTTGATTCGCAGAATCCTGAATAATATGTAGAGTAGGTTAATGCCATATTATCAACACTGCTTAAAGCCTGTGTTGCCTTATCCAGAATCTGTGCCGCCTTTGAATCCTTAACTGTTTCGGAATTATTTCCGGTTGTATGGTTCTCTGCTTCATAGGATTCACTATTGTCCTGTCCGGAATGTCTGCTTTGTATACCGCCAAAGTATACTGCGGCCGCAATTCCCCCGGCAGATGCCACTGCAGCCGCCGTAATTCCTATTATTTTACCTGTTTTCATAATATGTCCTCCCGTTGGAATATTCTTCAGACATTTTGTAAAATCAGGAATTTCACAGGCAAAGACTTTTTGTTCATCGGAAAATATTTCAAAAAGAAATGGCAGAAGCACAATACATCTTGCTTTCTTCTTTTCGGACTCCATGTTCTCAATTTCATTCTGCATAAATTTTCTTGCATAATTAAGCCTGCTTCTTACTGTGCTGTCGGAGCATTTAAACATCTCTGCAATTTCTTTTACAGAATAATCCTGATAGTAATACAGAAAAACAGTCAGCCTCTGTTCGTAGGGAAGCTTCTCTATTATTCCGCTTAAGAATTCACTTATCTCTTTATCGATTATGATTTCTTCCGGAGTTTTCTCTTTGGAGGGGAGTTCTGCTGCCTTCTCATAACTGTCTGTTTCCGATATGTCAATAACCTTGTTATGCCTTATAAAATCAAGGCATTTGTTATTGACGATTCTAAATAACCAGCTTTTGAATCTGGACTTATCTTCAAGGTCAGGCAGTTTACTAAAAGCAGTAATAAATGAATTCTGGGCAATATCCATGGAATCTTCCCTGTTTAATCCAAATTTGCTGCATATATATACAGCATCACGGTAAAACTCTCGGTATAGGATTTCCATTGCTTTCTTATCTTTATCTGCTGCTTTTTCTGCATAAGCTGCTATTTCTTTTTCCTGCATTTTTTACCTTCCTTTGTTTTACAAAATTCTGTTTACAATATAATGACGTATGAGAATATGAAAACCGTTTAAAATATATTGACTTTTTTTTTAAAGATATATATTCTCTTTAATGATATCGTAAAAATACACAGAGGTCTACCATGAAAGTTAATTCTCTTTTCTTTAAATATGTTCTCCAGAATATTCTGGGAATGTTAGGAATTTCCGCATATGTTCTTGCCGATACTTTTTTTATATCCCGGGCAGAAGGAACGGCAGGACTTACTGCCCTCAATCTGGTTCTTCCCCTTTACAGCCTTATCTTTGCCGTGGGTTCCATGATAGGCGTTGGAAGCGCAACAAAATTTAAAATACAGTCCTCCAAAAAAGAGCCGGATTCAAATGATTATTTTGGCAATGCAATTATTTTTGCGTTGCTTTTCAGTGTAATATTTGTGGTGTCAGGATTGTTTTTTCCCGATAAAATCATGGCACTACTGGGGGGTGACGATAAAATTATCCGTATAGGAACACCCTATACAAGAATTTTTATGTCCTTTGCTCCTTTTTTCATGATGAATTATATTTTCAATGCTTTTATAAGAAATGATAATGCCCCTTCCCTTGCCATGGCTGCAATACTTTCCAGCAGTCTCTTTAATATTGTAATGGATTATGTATTAATGTTTCCTCTTAAAATGGGTATGTCCGGTGCTGCACTGGCAACTGCCTTTTCTCCTGTTGTGGGAATAACCATATGCAGCTTTCATTTTTTCTCAAAAAAGAACCATGTCCGCTTTAAGCCTGTACTGTCCTTTAGGAAGCTTTTTCACTCCGGCAGACTGGGTATAGCAGCATTTATAGGGGAATTATCCTCCGGAGTAACTACTGCTGTTTTCAACTTTCTTATATTGGGGCTGGGAGGAAATGAAGGTGTGGCCGCCTATGGAGTTGTGGCCAATACTGCAATAGTTGCCACTGCCGTATTCAACGGTGTATCCCAGGGTTCCCAGCCCCTGTTCAGTGAATATTACGGTATGGGAAACAGAAAAAATACCCATAAGATTTTAAAGCTTTCGATTATAACCGCCCTTTTACTTTCTGTTCTTATAATAGGAACTGTTTTTTTAGTGAAAGTACCTGTTATAAATATATTTAACAGTGAAAACAATGCCGTGCTTTTCAATTACGCCATAGTTGGACTTCCGCTGTATTTTACGGGATTTATTTTTGCCGGATTTAATATAGTTGGCACCGGATATTTAAGTGCCACAGATGCACCTTTGCCGGCATTTATAACTTCTGTACTCCGGGGTATTGTTGCCATAACCTTGTGTGCATTTACCATGTCATATCTCTTTGGCATGACAGGAATATGGCTGGCATTCCCTGCTGCGGAATTAATAACTTCATTGGTTATGATTGCTGCCATTATACGCTCAGTACGCTCCCGGTAAAAACACTGTTTTTTATTTATGCTCCAGCATATTTTCGATAAAAATACCATAGCCGTTTTGCGGTTCATTTACGAAAACGTGGGTGACGGCGCCTACTATCTTCCCGTTCTGGATAATGGGACTGCCGCTCATTCCCTGTACAATTCCGTTGGTAAGATTCAGAAGTTTTTCATCTGTCACGGTAAATTCTATGCCCTTGTTGCGGTGGGAATCGGAGTAATTCAAATCATATATATATATTTCATAATCTGTTATTCTATCTCCGATAAAAGTGCGAATATATGCCCTCCCTACCTGAACATCCTGCTTGTAGGCAATATTCATATAGGTTTTGTCCAGATACGCATATATATGCTCATCCACGGTACCGTATATTCCTATGGACTTATTCTCACTTATTGCGCCAAGGTAGGTGCTGTCTCCGTAGTTGATAGAACCTATTACCTCACCGGGGGTTCCTGATTTTCCCTTAATTACTGACCATATTTTTGCAGTGTAAAGTCTGCCTGACTCTATCTCAATTATTTTCCCGGTATCGGAATCACTTATGGCATGCCCCAGTGTGCCGAAATTACCGTTGGTATCCACATAGGTTAGGGTACCAAGCCCCTGACAGTCGTCCCTTACCCAGGCTCCTATCCTGTACATCCCCATGGAATCCATTTCCGGTTTGATTTTTACTTCCAAAACTTCTTCATTTCTGCGTATATTTATAGCCACATACTCACTGCCGTATTGGTTGATAAGGTTAATCAGCTCCTCCTTGCCTCCCACCTTTTCACCATTTACGGCAATTATATAATCTCCCGGCATTAATATCCCCCTGGCCGGAGATTCAATATCTCCCGAACCTGAAGCCACATCCCCTATATCAACCACCAATACGCCCTCTGTCTTAATGTAAATTCCTACCGGAATTCCTCCGGCGATAACACTTTGTTCATCCTTAACCGATATCTTAACATTTTTAATATCTATAAATCCAAGAAGTTTAACGCTTACACTGTATTCCGCTTTATCTCCCGAATATATGGTCAGCGGTCTGTTAAGATTTATTGAAGTTTCCTTTGCATTTAGATCGGTGCCTACAAGACTTGCCGTCCCCACAAAAGGGAGATCGAAATTAATTGTTCCGTCGGAATGTTCGTCTATATAAATTGTATCGGGTATTTCGTCTTTAACATATTCCACATATGCCAGAGATGCTCCAAACAGAAATAAAAATAATATTCCAAGAATGGCCACACGGTATTTTATTTTAGTTTTACGGTCCATGGGACACCTCCTGAAGTTAAATTTTTTTAAAAAAAGAACAGGACTGTTGCCTGTTCTTATTATGTATTAAAATATTTAATTAAGTCTGTAAGAATTTTCATTTATTTGAACCGGGATGCCATTTCCTTCATCTGAGCGGCATTCTGTCTTACTATGTCAGTTATTTCCTTGCCTCCCAGCATTCTCGCCAGTTCATCCGTCATCTCCCCGTCCGTCAGTTCTTTAATGGTGGTTCTGGTAAATCCGTTTTCTATATTTTTTTGAATAAGAAAATGGGCATCAGCCATTGCGGCAATCTGGGGCAGATGTGTAATGCAGATAACCTGATGGGATTTGGATATTTCTGCCATTTTTTCGGAAACCTTCTGTGCCGTTCTTCCGCTTATTCCGGTATCAATTTCGTCAAAAATCAGGGTATCTATGTCATCACGCCCTGCAAGGACGGATTTAATACCCAGCATTATTCTGGAAAGCTCACCTCCTGATGCAATTTTAGCAAGGGGCTTCGGACTTTCTCCGGGATTGAGGGATATCATGAATTCTGCTTCGTCACTTCCGTTACGGGTTGGATTATCAAGCTTTCTTACTTCAATATCAAACTGTACCTGCTCAAAATTCAAATCCTCCAAGGCAGTGCATATGGCTTTGGAAAGCTTCACCCCGGCTTCCCTTCGTACTTTTGAAATTTTGTCACAAATATGTTTTACTTTATCATATGCCTTTGAAAGCTTCTCTTCAGTGGCAGCCAGATTTTCCTCATAATCCTCGTAAAATTTAAGCTTCTCTGATGACTTTTCTGCATGCCGGAGAATACTTTCTATTGTCCTGCCATATTTGGATTTCAGACTGTTAATTGTATTAAGTCTGGTCTCCGTAGTAATATATACATATTCATCAAATTCCATTCCGTCAATATATTTCTTTAAATCACAGTTAAAATCATTGAGCTGACTGTCAATAAGTGATAACTGTTCCAGAAGGGGAACCAGTTCCTCATCATATCGTACCACCGAGTTTAAAGCACTATACGCCTTTCCCAGCATATCCCCGGTGCTTCCTTCACTTTGGGTGAGGTTTACTACACTGTCCAGTACACTCAGTATGTTTTTGGAATTGGTAATTTTACGGAATAAATTCTCTGCCTCCTCATCCTCTCCGATTTTAAGATCCGCTTCTTCGATTTCACGGATTTCATATGACAGGAAGTCTTTTTCGCGCATTCTCTCTTCTTCACTTAAAGTGAATTCAGAAAGCTGTTTCTTATATCCGGTATAAATTTCATATGCACCGGCAAGTTCTTCTTTAAGAGGCTCTATCTCTTCCCTGGCATATTTATCCAGAATTTCAAGATGATTTTTGGTATACAGTAGGGACTGATGGTCATGCTGCCCATGAATATCAATAAGCAGCTCCGTTATTTTTCGTACTCCTGCTGCGGTTATTGTTTCGCCATTTACCTTAATAATGCTTTTCCCCGGCATAATTCGTCTGGATATGGTAACCATTCCCTCTGCCGGATAAATATCCAGAGCATTCAACGCTGCAATTTT
>JBJEND010000134.1:0-11518 GCA_051880015.1 Butyrivibrio sp.
CTTTACTGAAATAGGCAGGGCCTACGGAATAGAATCCTACAGAGTTACAATGCCGGAGGATATTATATATTTTCAAAAGGAAATTAATCATATGAAGCCGGTGCTGGTGGAGGTTATGCTGCCGGAGGGAACAAAGGCATATCCCAAAACTTATTTCGGCCGGGAAATGTACAACCAGAAGCCGTATATAGAAGAAGAGGTTATGCAGGAGCTGCTTAACTTATAAGTTTTTAAAAAATGAGGAAAAGAAAATGAAAAAGATTATTACCTATGGAACCTTTGATTTGTTTCATCAGGGACACTACAATATTCTTAAGAGAGCCAGGGCTCTCGGAGATTACCTTATTGTAGGTGTTACAAGCGAAAGCTATGATATTGAGCGGGGCAAATTAAATGTAAGGGACGGACTCATAACTAGAATTGAAAATGTTATGAAAACCGGGTTCGCAGATGAAATCATTATTGAGGAGTATCAGGGGCAGAAGGTGAATGATATTATAAAATATCAGGCAGATGCTCTTGTAGTAGGCTCCGACTGGAGGGGCAAATTTGATTATCTCAAAAATTACTGCGATGTAATTTATCTTGAGAGGACCAAAAATATTTCCAGCACCCAGATAAGGGAGACCAATGATGTGATGAACCGTCTTGGTATTGCAACAGATAAGTTGGATGACTGGGGAGTTATACTTGAGTCAAAATATGTCAGTGGTGTCCACTGTGAAAATGTGTACTCAAAGGATTTGGAGCTGGCCAGAGCCTTCTATGAAAAATATGACCTGAACGGTTATGTATCGGATTATGATGAATTTCTCAAGGATGTGGAAATAGTATACATAAATACCGGATACGAAGAAAGATATAACCTTGTTCTTAAGGCGGTACAGAATA
Source organism: Butyrivibrio sp. (assembly GCA_051880015.1). GTDB lineage: Bacteria > Bacillota > Clostridia > Lachnospirales > Lachnospiraceae > Eshraghiella. The sequence continues at coordinate 892 of JBJEND010000134.1, forward strand.
AAAAATCCGTTATATGCAGTGCACCAATTACCAATGATGCCGAAAAACTGGCATATCTGTTTAAACTGGCAAAGAAAAATAAAACGGTTATCTGCGAGGATGTCATAACAGTATATTTAAGGGCATTCACACAGCTTGTATGGCTGATTAATTCCAGCCTTATTGGCAGGGTAATAAGTGTAAAATGCTCCATAAGCAGGGGACGTCTGGCAGCAGATATGGATTTCCAGAATATGCTAATGTATCCTTTCTGTGCCATTATTAAGCTTTTAGGCAAGGATTATAAGAATATTTCCTGTTCGGTTGTCCGTAATCAGGAGGGTGAAGCATTGTATCATATGATTAATGTGAATTATGATAATGCAATAGCTGTAATAGAAGTAGGCAATAAGGTGGATGTGGATGACAATATGGAAATCATAGGTGATAAGGGTAAGATATCCATACCGGATGACTGGTGGAACACAGGATATTTTGAAACCAAGCTGACAGACAGCAGCACCCCTAAGCGTTACAGCTTCAATTTTGACGGTAACGGATTCAGATATCTTCTTCAGGAGCTTATGATTATGAAAAAAGACCGACGATATGAGTCCACCCGTATTTTTAATGAAGAGTCACTTAAAATTGTAGAAATGATTAATGCAGTGTGCGAGGAAGATAAGTAGATGAGTAGATCTAAAAACAAAACAGGCAAAAGAATAGGTATGGTTGCGGGTATTTTTCTGGGAGTACTTGTAGTATCCGTTGTGGCCTTTGTACTCCTGTTGGTACATTATATTAATAAAGTTAATTATGTTCCGCTTAAGGAGGAATATACCATACTGGCCGAAACAGAGTCTTTTTATGAGGATGTTACCAATCCCTATGACGAGACCCTTCCGGACTCTTCAAAGGATGAAATTGACGAATATCAAAAAGAAGTTGAAGCGTTAATTGCAGCCAGGGGAGAAACCCTTCCTGAACTGGAAGATGTATATAATGTGCTTTTGATTGGTACGGATGAACGTATTCCGGGGGAAAGCTCCAGATCTGATACGATGCTTCTGATATCTATTAATAAAAAGACAAAACAGATAGTAGGTACTTCCTTCCTGAGGGATTTATATGTCAAAATTCCCGGGAGGGATTTTGATAAACTGAATGCCGCTCATGCCTTCGGAGGAGTGGAGCTTCTTCTGGATACACTGGAATATAATTTTTCCCTTCATGTGGACAGATATATAACCGTTAATTTTCAATCCTTTATTAAGGTCGTGGATATTATCGGAGGCTTGGACATTAATGTATACGAGGATGATTTATACTGGCTTAACGAATACATACACGCCAGTAACCTTATAGTAGGTGATGAGGAACATTCCGATTATCTGGATTATGCCGACGGTTCCGTGCAGCATCTAAACGGCAAGCAGTCCCTTGCCTATGCCAGATTCAGGTTTGTGGGCAACGGTGACTTTTCCAGGACGGAAAGACAGAGAAGAGTTGTTAAAGAAGTTTTTGAAAAATTGAAAAAAACGGATCCGGCTACACTGATAGAACTTCTGGACACCATTCTGCCGGAGGTTACTACCAATATTCCCACCAACGAATTTCTGGAACTGATATGTATGATTCCTGAAATGTCAGGCTACGATATTGTATCCTGGTCCATTGCCAACGGAGATACAGGCTTTAAATACATTACAATCGATAAAGTGTCCCATGTAGCTATTGATATGAATAAATACATAAGGCTGCTGTTTGATGTTATCTATACGGGCAAAAGTCCTACAGAGGCAGAAACACTTCCGGATAATTAAAGTATATTCAAAGGAGAAGAACCATTTCTTCTCCTTTTTCATATAATAAAATAAGATATTTACAGGAGTCTGTAGTATGAGAATTTGTGAATTGAAAAATAAAGAAGTCATAAATTCGGCAGATTGTAAAATACTGGGTTATGTATCGGATATAGATGTGGATTTGTATACGGGAAGGGTGTTGGCTATTATTGTTCCCGGACCGGGAAAGGTACTTGGCTTTTTATGCCGGGAAAGTGAGTATATAATTCCGTATGAATGTATAAGCAAGGTAGGTGCGGACATAATTCTCGTAAATGTATGTCTGGAGAAGGTTTTATGCAAAATCCTGTAGAAAAACTGTTGACGTGTTTTTTATAAAACTTTATAATTAATGTATAATGCCTTAAGGGCAGTACAGGGAGAGAGACAGTATGAGATGTCCGTTTTGCGGTGAAGAGAATACCAAGGTGATTGATTCAAGGCCTGCGGAGGATAACAATTCCATTCGCAGAAGAAGGCAGTGTGACGAATGCGGCAAACGCTTTACTACATATGAGAAGGTAGAGACGGTTCCGTTAATTGTCATTAAAAGGGATAATAACCGCGAGCCTTATGACCGTAACAAAATTCAGGACGGAATTATACGTTCCTGCCATAAGAGACCGGTTTCGGTTAATACCATTACCAAAATAGTTGATGAAATTGAAACCAGAATATTTAATCTGGACGAGAAAGAGATTCCTACCACATTTATCGGAGATTTGGTAATGGACAAGCTTAAGGATCTGGATGCAGTTGCATATGTGAGATTTGCATCCGTATACAGGGAATTCAAGGATGTTAATACTTTTATGAATGAATTGAAAAAATTCCTTGAATAATTAATAGTATAACCAGCCCCGGATGTCCGGGGCTTTTATCGCGCAGATATACAGTCGGAGGATATATGTTTAATAAATTTTATCCCGGTGAATATGTGGATTCCACATATGAAATTAACTATCAAAAACTATACCAAAGTGGAATCAGAGGGTTGATTTTTGACATTGATAATACCCTGACAGAACACGGAGCACCTGCTGATGACAGGGCAGTCCGTTTCTTTGCGGATTTAAGAAATGTTGGATTTGATACCTGCCTTATATCCAATAACAAGGAACCCAGGGTCAGATCCTTTGCAGATGCGGTGGGTTCCAAATATATTTTTAAAGCGGGCAAGCCTTCCAGAAGAAATTATATCAGGGCAATGGAGCTTATGAATACGGATACAAAAAGCACCTGTTTTATCGGAGATCAGATATTTACGGATATATACGGTGCCAACAGATGTGGGATTAAATCCATTCTTGTTAAACCCATTCATCCGAAGGAAGAGATACAGATTGTACTTAAGCGTAGGCTGGAGCGCATTGTACTTCATTTTTACACCAAAAAGAAAGGCGGTCACACAGATGAATTCTCAAACTAAGTTATGCTGTCTTATCGGTAATCCGGTGGGACATTCCATTTCACCCCTTATTCATAATACACTTGCAGAAAGAATGAATATCAATCTGGCATATACGGCCTTTTCAGTAGAATCCGACGATGTGGGAACAGCAGTTAAGGGGGCAAAGGCTCTGGGTATACTGGGCATGAATGTAACCGTTCCCCATAAATGTGAAGTAATACCTTACCTGGATGAGATAGATGAACTTGCGTTACACATAGGTGCGGTTAATACCATAGTAAGTACCGACAAAGGTTATAAAGGCTATAATACAGATATTACGGGACTTGGAAGACAGCTTCGTGAAGAGGGCATAAGCCTTAAGGACCGGGATGTAATTATTCTTGGGGCAGGAGGTGCCTCAAAGGCTGTTACATACTTATGTGCCGATGAAGGTGCATCCCGGATATTTCTTTTGAACAGAAGCATTTCCAATGCAGAAAAGCTGGCCGATGAGGTTAACAGTTTTTTCCCGGACAGGGTTGTTCCCATGGAATTAACTGACTACCATAAAATACCTGCCGGTAAATATCCTGTTATACAGACTACCAGTGTGGGACTGTATCCCAATACGGATAAGGCACCCATAGAAGACGAAGATTTTTATGAAATGGTTGAATCAGGAGTGGACATCATATTTAATCCTTATGAAACCCAATTTATGAAGCTGTGCAGAAAACATGGTGCTCCGGCCTTTAACGGACTTAAAATGCTTTTATACCAGGGTATAGCTGCTTTTGAATTGTGGAATAAAGTTGTTGTTCCAAAGGAACTTTCAGAAGAAATCCTGAACCTTATGGAAAAGGAGATGGTAAATAATGGCTAACATAATTCTGATAGGCTTTATGGGCTGCGGAAAATCAACTATAGGAAAATATATTTCTGATAACCGGAACTATGAGTTAATTGATACGGACAGCTATATAGAAGAGCAGCAGAACCGCACAATAAAAGAAATTTTTGATACAGAGGGAGAGGAATATTTCCGTAATCTTGAGACTGAATGTATAGAAAAACTCATTGCCATGGAAAGTGACAGACTGGTTGTGGCGGTGGGAGGCGGACTTCCCATGAAAGAGATAAACCGCCGCCTGTTACACAATCTTGGTACTATCATATATCTGAAGGCTAAAGTGGATACCCTGGAAGAAAGACTTAAAGGAGATGTCACCAGACCTCTTTTAAGAGGGGATTTGCGCCGGCGAATTGAAGATTTGTTTGCCTTAAGGGAGAATGTGTATGAAGAACTGGCGGATATTACGGTTGAAACAGACGGATGTTCCTATGACGAAATTTTACAAAGCATAAAGGAGGAGCTGTTATGAAAATACTTATAATAAACGGTCCCAATCTTAATTTCCTTGGAATCAGGGAAAAAAGTATTTACGGTGCCGAAGATTATGATTACCTTGTAAAACTTATAGAAGATTACGGCAGTGAAAAGGGTGTTGAAACTGAGTGTTTCCAAAGTAATCATGAAGGAGCTATAATAGACAGAATCCAGCAGGCGTACTTTGAGAAGGTGGACGGAATTGTAATTAATCCCGGGGCATATACCCATTACAGCTATGCTATAAGGGATGCACTGGCTTCCGTAACCATATGTCCCAAAATAGAAGTACATATCTCTGATGTTAATTCCAGAGAAGAATTCAGACATATTTCGGTAACTCTCCCTGTCTGTGACGGCCAGATAGTAGGACAGGGATTAAAAGGATATCTTATGGCCATGGATATGATTATAGAGAAAGAAGGAAAATAATATGAACAAATTTTTAGAAGCAAACAATGTGGACGCAGTGATTGTATCAGATCCGTATAACATGAGACATATGAGCGGATTTGCAGGAGGAGAGGGATATGTATATGTATCCGGAAAGCATAAGGTTATTATAACTGATTCAAGATATACCGAGGCTGCCACCAAAGAGGCCCGTCCCGGATTTGAAGTAATACAGAGCACTATTTCCAGAAGCGATTTGGATATTATCAAAGAGCTGGCAGAAGGGGACGGGGCAAAGCATATCGGATTTGAGGATTTGTTCCTTACATGCAGCTTATACGGTAAGATTGCATCCAGATGCGGTCTGGACAAAATGGTTCCCATGGGAGAGAAAATCAACGATTTAAGAATAATCAAAACTGAAGAAGAGCTTGCCAGATTAAGAATGGCAGAAAGCATAGGAGACAAGGCATTTACAGAGATACTTAATTTTATCAGACCCGGTGTTACCGAATTGCAGATAGCAGCAGAACTGGAATATTCCATGAAAAAGAACGGAGCAGAAAGACTGTCTTTTGAAACAATAGTTGCTTCAGGCAAAAACACCTCTCTGCCTCATGCAGTACCTACAGGTAAGCAGATTGAGGTGGGCGATTTTGTCACCATGGATTTCGGATGCACCTATGAGGGTTACTGTTCAGACATGACAAGAACAGTTGTTGTGGGAAATGCAAGCGATAAACAGCGCCATATATATGAAACTGTTTTAAAGGCACAGCTTGAGTCAATGAAAATAATCCGTTCGGGAGTTGTGGGCTCAGAAGTTCATAAGGTGGCAGCAGACGTTATTGCCTCCAACGGTTACGGTGAGTATTTCGGACACGGACTTGGACACAGCGTCGGATTATATATCCATGAGGAACCGAGATTTTCTCCTGCGGAAAAAAGACAGATTATGGCCAATACCATTGAAACTGTTGAACCCGGAATATATATCCCTGATTTTGGCGGCGTAAGAATTGAGGATATGATTGTAGTAACAGAGGACGGCTATGAAAACTTTACCCATTCTCCGAAAGAATTAATTGAATTAAATTAAAGGATTTCTGTAAAAAATGCAGAATAATAAAGTAGTATGATAAATCAGAGGTGTTTGGATGAACATCAGACAGACTCAGGAAGAGTGGGAAAAAGAGCATTTAAGCCGGTATGCTTCATACAGTTCGAAGTCTTTGGGAAGGGATGCCCCGGAAGAAGAATGCGATATCAGAACAGTATACCAGCGTGACAGGGACAGAATTCTTCATTGCAAGTCCTTTCGCAGACTTAAACATAAAACTCAGGTTTTTCTCTCACCGGAAGGGGATCATTACAGAACAAGACTTACCCATACCCTGGAGGTGGCACAGATTGGGAGAACCATTGCAAGGGCTTTAAGACTTAATGAGGATTTGACAGAGGCTATAGCATTAGGGCATGATTTGGGGCACACTCCCTTCGGACATGCGGGAGAGAGAGTGCTTAACGGGGTATGCCCTTTTGGTTTCCGACATTTTGAGCAGAGTATACGGGTAGTGGAATTCCTGGAAAAGGACGGAAACGGTCTGAATCTTACAAAGGAAGTAAGAGACGGAATTCTTAACCACGGCACCAATGGTCATCCTGCTACTCTTGAGGGGAAGATTATTCGTCTTTCCGATAAAATAGCATATATTAATCATGATATAGATGATGCCATCAGGGGGAAGATATTGTGTGAAAAAGACCTGCCGGAGAAATATACGGATGTTTTGGGACACAGTACCAAGGAACGCCTGAATACCCTGATTCACGACATAATATTTGAAAGTCAGGATAAACCGGAGATATGTATGTCTCCAAAGGTACAGAGCGCCATGACCGGATTAAGGCAGTATATGTTTGAAAGTGTATATACCAATCCCACGGCCAAAAGTGAGGAAGTTAAGGCTAACAAAATGCTCAAAGAGATGTATGCATATTTTATGGAGCATTTTGAGGAGATACCGGAAGACTTCAGGCGTATAGAAGCTGTACATAATGAAAGTAATGAGAGAGTTGTATGTGATTATCTGGCAGGTATGAGTGACCAGTATGCCGTAAACATATTTAAGAGAATATTCATACCTGTGTCATGGAAATATTAGAAAGCAGAGGTAGTATCTTGTATTTTTCGGATGACATTGTGGAGGAGGTCCGCTCAAGAAACGACATAGTGGATGTTATATCTTCCTGTGTTAAACTTCAAAAAAAAGGCAGTTCATATTTCGGACTTTGTCCTTTTCATAACGAAAAATCACCGTCCTTTTCTGTATCTCCCCAGAAGCAGATGTTTTACTGTTTCGGATGCGGAGAGGGCGGTAATGTATTTTCTTTTTTAATGAAATACGACAGCCTGACTTTTTCGGAAGCTCTTAAAACCCTGGCAGACAGGGCTGGCATAGAACTGCCGGAGTATACTGCATCACCTGAAGAGAAAAAGAAATCTGATATTAAGAATCAGATATACGAAATTAATAAAGAGGCAGCCAGATATTACCACTATCTTTTAGGTACAGATAAAGGGGCGAAGGCAAGGGAGTATTTTGCAGGGCGCAGATTAAAGGATTCAACAGTAACAGGATTTGGTCTTGGCGTGTCTGATATGAGAATGGATGCCCTTTACAGATACTTTAAGCAAAAAGGCTTTTCAGATGAGATACTTAAGCAGACAGGCCTGTTTGTATATGATGAAAGAGGCGTTCATGACCGCTTCAGGAACAGGGTGATGTTTCCCATTATTAATATTAATAACAAGGTAATCGGTTTCGGAGGCCGTGTAATGGGGGACGGACAGCCCAAATATTTAAACTCACCGGAAACTCCGGTTTTTGATAAGGGAAGGAATCTTTACGGGCTTAATTTTGCCAAAAATTCCCGGAAAAACAGTCTGATTATATGTGAGGGATATATGGATGTTATTTCCATGCATCAGGCAGGCTTTAACAACGCCGTGGCATCCCTTGGAACTGCTCTTACTCCGGGACAGGCTGTGCTTATGAAGAGAATTACCAAAGATATCCTTATATGCTATGACAGTGACGGACCCGGCGTTAAAGCAGCACTGCGTGCCATCGGCATTTTCCGTGAAGCAGGGATGCGGTGTAAGGTTATTAATATGCAGCCGTATAAAGATGCGGATGAATTTATTAAGAGTGAAGGCGCAGAAAGCTTTGCAAAGCGCATAGAAGATGCAGAAAACAGTTTTTTGTTCGAGATAAGAATGCTGGAAAAGAATTTTGACATAAATGACCCGGACGGAAAGACTGCTTTCCTTAATGAAGCAGCCGGAAAACTCACGGCCTTTGAGGAAGAGATTGAGCGCAATAATTATATTGAAGCGGTTGCCGCCAGATATTTTGTTCCGGTGGAAAGTCTCAAGAAGCTGGTGGGCAGAATGGCCGTAAGCGGTATGAACAGAAAGCCGGCCAATGAGCACACCGAGGTGCGCCGTAATACGGAAAAGGATACCGGCATAAAAAAAGCCCAAAGAATGCTGCTGACATGGATATGCGATGAACCGGACATATATTTTGCGGTGAAAAGCTATATCAGCGCAGAAGATTTTACTGAGCCAATATACAAGAAAGTAGCAGAGTTACTTTTTAATCAGATAGAAGAAAAAAGTTTTCATCCGGAGACGATTCTCAATGCTTTCCCGGATGAAGAAGAACACAGTACCGTTGCCGGAATACTGAATACTAATATTCTGGATGAAAATGCCGGCAGGAATGACAGAGAACGGGCAATTAACGATGCCGTTAAGATTATTTTGGAGGAAAGCTGTTTAAGGGCTAATAAACAGGCTTCTTCCCTGGAAGAATTGCAGCGTGTTATGAAAAAACAGGCTGAACTTAAGAACCTGCATATTTCGTTAAATTAAGGTTACAATAAGATTAAGTATGGAAGGATGGACATGTTGATGGAAGAGAACATGGAAAAATTTACGGAAATGCTCAAGGATCTCCTTGCACTTGCCAAGAAAAAGAAAAATGTACTGGAGTATCAGGAGATTACCGATATTTTTGGACCTATGTTAGAGGATCCGGATAAAATGGATAAGATATTTGAATTTCTCGAGGCCAACAATATCGATATTTTGAGAACTACCGAAGTGGATGATCCCGATGAGGAAATTATTCTGGATGATGAAGAAGAGGTGGATGTTGAAAACATCGACTTGTCCGTTCCCGATGGAGTCAGCATAGAGGATCCGGTAAGAATGTATCTGAAGGAAATCGGAAAGGTTCCCCTTCTGTCTGCCGAAGAGGAGATAGAACTGGCCAAAAGAATGGAACTGGGGGATGAAAATGCCAAAAAAAGACTTGCTGAGGCCAATCTGCGTCTTGTTGTAAGTATTGCCAAAAGATATGTGGGACGTGGCATGCTCTTTTTGGATCTTATTCAGGAAGGTAATTTAGGTCTTATTAAAGCCGTAGAGAAATTTGATTACCGCAAGGGCTATAAATTTTCCACTTATGCAACATGGTGGATTCGCCAGGCCATTACCAGAGCCATTGCAGACCAGGCCAGAACCATTCGTATTCCGGTTCATATGGTTGAGACCATCAATAAGCTTATCAGGGTTTCAAGGCAGCTTTTACAGGAACTGGGAAGAGAACCGTCTCCACAGGAGATTGCTGACGAAATGGATATGCCTGTGGAAAGAGTAAGGGAAATCCTCAAAATATCCCAGGAACCTGTATCTCTTGAGACACCTATCGGTGAAGAGGAAGACAGCCATCTGGGAGATTTTATACAGGATGATAATGTGCCCGTGCCTGCAGAGGCAGCAGCATTTACTCTTTTGAAGGAACAGCTTGAGGAGGTTCTGGGAACTCTTACCGACAGGGAACAGAAGGTATTAAAATTAAGATTCGGTCTTGATGACGGAAGAGCCAGAACCTTGGAAGAGGTTGGCAAGGAGTTTAATGTAACAAGGGAAAGAATAAGACAGATAGAGGCAAAGGCTTTAAGAAAATTAAGACATCCCAGCCGAAGCCGTAAATTAAAGGATTATTTAGACTGATGAATTTATCAAAGAGACTTACTGCCGTGGCAGGTCTTATTACTCCCGGCAATTCCATTGCCGATATCGGGACGGACCACGGATACATACCCATATATATGGCACAGAAAGGGCTTACCCGGAAAGCTTTGGCAATGGATGTCAACCCTGGCCCGTTGAAACGTGCCGTGGAAAATATCAATAAATACCATGTGGAAGATGTGGTGTCTGCAAGACTGTCTGACGGGCTTAGTATGCTTAACGAAGGTGAAACGGACACCATAGTAATAGCCGGTATGGGCGGTCTTCTTATGGTTAATATACTGGAGAAATATCCTGCTAAAGCCCATGCCGCCCGTGAACTGATTCTGTCACCTCACTCTGATGTGGACAAGGTGCGCCGATTTCTTGCAGATAACGGTTTTTGTATTACTCATGAGAAGATGGTTTGCGAGGACGGAAAATATTATTTTATAATGCGGGTCTGCACCGGTGATATGAGAATTTGTGAAGAGACAGAGGCGTGTTTCGGAAGAATACTCCTAAGGGAAAAGGACAGAGTTTTG